>CBFGJQ010000001.1:0-6833 GCA_965649095.1 Caldifarciminota bacterium
GCAGACCTTCGCATCTGTGATATTAAGTTGAAGGTCTCTTCTTTCGGAAATGATTTCGTAAGTTTGTATATTTTTAACACCAATTTATGAGCCAATTTAAACACATCGTATTTTTTAATGTTTCTCATTTTGCTCCTTTCGTTTCTTGTTTCTGGCAGCAAGCGGGAAGCGAAAGGCGGGAGGCGGAAAGCGGATAAGGTCGCAATCCTTTTTTCATCAAGGAGAATCCGCTATTCGCCATCCGCTAACCGCTATCCGCTAACCGCTATCCGCAAACCGCTAATTTTTACTTTCCGGCGGAAAGCGGGTAGCGAGAGGCGGAAAGCGGATAAGGTCGCAATCCTTTTTTCATCAAGGAAGCTTTTCAGACCGCACCCCCATTTTCGCACGAAATTACATAACTTTTTACCCCTGTTTGGGTTGAGGGGGACATTTTTCTCAATGTGATTGATGCCCCCGCACTCAATTTGCCCATCCAGGATTTAATGTCTTGAAATTTCAAAGGGATTCTCCCCTTTAAAGCCCCTAAAATCCCCTGTTCGGTTAAGTAAAGCGTTGCCATCATCCACCTCCGTAATAAAGGATTGCCTTTGGATTAAGTTGTCAAAGACCAATCTCTACTCTCCGTAGAGCCCGCAGAGAATGCGGAGAGCAAATTTTTATTATTATAATGAAAAATTTCATTATTCAGTAATAGGAATTTTTGAAATTCCTATTACCTTCAAATATTCATTTCCGGAAATTGAGGCAATTCTTTCTCCTTAATATCTAAAAAACTGCAGACCTCCTCAAACATCGCCCTGTAATCATCCTCAGAGAGACTCTTATCCCCATGGGCTAATTTTGAAAGATTTCTCTTTTCTAATAATGAATGTAACTTGTTTTCCGGTTTAAAATATTTTGTTCCCAGTTCATTGTTTCTTTCTTTTAATAAACGGTAGCAAGCAGTAAGGGGGAGTCTAATCCTGCCATTATCATCAGAGTATCTTCTGATATATTCATTCCGGATTGTCTCAGGTATCTCGTCTGGTTTCACATCATTATGCTTTATCCCTGAATTCTCAAGTTCGTTCTGTGCCCCCTTCTCTAAGGCGCGATATAACCTTGCAACCGCATCGTCATATTTATTTTCTAACTCGGCGCATCTCTTGGCACTGGCAATTAAATCGTAAATTATGAGAGCCTTCTCTCCATTAAGAATTCTCCTTAAAAATTCTGTATTCTCCTGCACCCGGGCTAAAAGTCCCCTAAAATACGGATTAGAGGAGCCGGTAGAGTAGAATTCCAAAGACCTCTGGGCTTTGCTAAGGAACTGGTTCCCCAGTTTAATATCACACCGATTCCAATGATAGTACCCTTCAATTAAGTCCTTCAGCATAAGATAGAAAGGCTTTTCACTTTCATTAACTTTCTCAATCACCTTTTCTAATATCTCTAAGCATGTCTTATATCTACCACGATTAAATAAAAGATTGATTCTTCTCCTTTCCACCATCGCCATCTCATCCCAGGGATTTTTGAGATAAAGCATACGCTCTCTGCCATTGAGCACCACACCAAGTCCCCCCTTATCCCGTTCTATACCTCCAATATAAGAATAATGTGAGCACTCTTCTATAGTTAATAAAACTAATGCTGCGGACATTGTCTTAGTCCCACCCGTGTAGTCTACTACAAAGTCCTTTAATTCAATTCCCCAATTCTTTAAAATTCTTGTGATATTCTCATTTATTGCCTTAATGCAATAGTCCAATGCCTCCGCCGATTCAGTGATGATTTTATCTATATACGCTGGCTTATGTTTGGATTTCTCTAAAATCTCGGTAATCTGAACTTCGGATTCTTTTGAAGCAAAAAATATAATATACTGCGGTTTTAGCTTTTCTATGGAATAGACGATTGGGGCAATAGTTCCCCCAACTGAAATAATTAACCCTTTCTTTTTCTCCATCACTCCCCCTCCTTTGTATATCTCAAACGGATTTTTGTTTTACTTAGTATAATCAGGGTGCTATAATGGTCAATTTTATTAAAGGTCTCGCTATTGATAAATTTTGTGAGAAGTCTTTCAGCCATCTCCACAGTTTGGGGCTTTATTCGTAAAACCCATAACCCGAATCTCCCTTTACCCCACCGATAAAATACCTCGCCAAAATTGAGGTCGAAAGTAAGAATTACCTTTTCTCCTTAAGAGCAATGTCTATGACTTCCCTGTCATTAAGCCCCCTTCCGTAATCTGTGATTCGCTTGGCATCAAATCCCAAGGAGGTCAAAAATTGCACAGTTTTTGGACTTATATTTTCATTGGCTAAAATTCTAATCTCCGGCAACCTTTACCTCCTCATAACGAGTGACATAAGAGGCATATTCTATCGCTGCCTTTATATCCTCTTCGGTCAATTCAGGATAGTCATCTATTATTTGAGAAAAACTGCGTCCCGCAGCTAGAAGGTCGAGGATAAGATAAACCGGAACCCGTGTTCCTTTAATTACAGGTTTACCCAGCATTATCTCCGGGTCAACAACTACCCTTTCGTTAAAATCTGCCATTTTCGCCTCCTGATTTAAGGTTTAGTACCTTCATCCCTCACAATCTTCACCCAGCCCATTGTGTAATAATTGCCATCTTTATCTTCATAAAGTCTACGGCTCTTAGGGAAGATTTCAGCGTTGGACAAATTTAGAATCTTCCGATAAAGATTTTCATCTTTCTTCTTTATTGCTAACCAGATGGTATGACTCAATACCCCCTCACCCATTCCGATTCTTATAACCGGAGACTGAGGGCTATTCTTATTAGCTATGTTCTCAAGTTGTCTCAAGATTCCATCCTTCTTGTTGTAAGGCGCATTTTTAAAAAATTCCGTTTCGGTAGCAATAACTTCTTTTGTAAAATTGTAGCCAATATGAAAAATGGTGCCAATGTTATTAAAAATGGCTTTTTGGTTATCGGAAAACCCCAAGGAATTGGCTATTGTGCCTATTTTTATTGTTTCCGGAATTGATATTGCTGAGATTTCAAATTTCAAACCTGTTTGCAAAAGTTCCTGGAAAATAGCAAAACCAAGTATACCCCTGGGACCCAATACAACAGTCTTTCCAGCCATTAAAGATTTTTCGGCTGGTACTGGATTTGAATCGCTAATCTGAAGTAATTTAAGGATATCATATTTTGCATCCTTTTCTTTACCACGTATCAATGTGTCCTGAATTTTCTTTTCAATTTCTTTAATCCGCTCGGTTGCCGACTTTCTCTGTGCTGGAGAAAGACCCCGCCCCTGTCTTATCATCTGTTTAACCGGAACCCCCGCGAGCTCTTCAATTTGAGGAGCAATTGTATCAAAGTTGTCTTGAACAAGGTGAAACAGAATCGCAGTCCGAAAAGCACCCTTTAATTCACTGCCGGGGATATAAGTTTGATTATATTTCTTGATGAATTCGTTAATCTCAAATAAACAGTATTTCCCGTTATGAGTGGGAGGCGAAAATAAAGGAATTTTATAAAAGCATTGGTTTTTGAACCTCTTTTTTACATCATCGGGTAGAAATTTATGGAGGTTTAATCTTTCACCCTTCTCAGCGATTTCTATTAACCGATTTTTCAAATTCAGGGGCAAGAAGGTAGTAAAGGTATCTGGATCAACAATATACACTACATTCCCTTCCCTTAGAAAAGAAGCCTGATTGAGTTTACTACCGTTCCCGATATGAACTGGCGAAATGGTTTCAAGTGAATATCTGCTCATATTCAATCCCCAATTTTACCAAATAGAGGCAGGCAGAGTCCGTTCTGAATGATTACCTGCCCTTTTAACTTTTTAGCCTCAGGTGTTATCCCGTAGAAATCCCTTCGTTCTTTCGCTTCCAAGACCGAACCTTCGGAAAAATAGAAGAAATGTCTTTTCCAGATATCTTCGCCTTTAAACTCCCGACGGGATTCAACCTTGGAATGAATTGAAATAAGTTCATAAGGCGTTTTTAAAGGAAAGATAATTTCACCTCCTTTTGGAATATAACGGGAGAGACAGATAAATCTATTGCTGTCGGTATTAAAGTCTATGTTTACCGGCACCGCTTCTGAAATCTCAAACTGATTTCTACCAATCGTTCTATCCCTGCCAATGCCAGTATCTTCAAGATATTTGAATGCCGAAATTAGGGTTTCTTGCTCTGCTTTGGGCATACAAATTAAGAAGTAAAGCGAAAATAAAGACCTAGCAACAAAGGTCTCCTCGGTATAAAATAATTGTCCCTCACCTGCAGTTGAGGCGGAGAGCCGGTCAATGGTATTCCTGATTATAATTTCTCGCGCAAAAAGTCCTTTAGGCATCCTCTTGCTGATTGCAGTAAATTCATCCTTCAGAAGGAGTAGCCCGGCGAAAAGTATAATTTCGTCCCCATAATCTGCGGATTCTTCTTCACCTATTAGAGAAAGAATAAGATTCTTAGTAAGATAACCCTTGAATAACTCGGATTCACCAAGACCGCTCAGGAGTTTCTTAGCGAGGGCGGTAGAGACATATTTAGCTTTGCGAAAACGTTTGTAAGACTCGAACGTCCCAATGAGATATTTTTTATTCCATTGCCCTATCTTCTCTTTGCCAATTGTTTCTATTACTTCTGCTCTCAGTGGGAAAAGACACGGTTTGGGCAGAAAGAGGAGTTCTACTCCATTATCAACCACTGGGAAGCAAGATGAAATTATAAATGGTGGATTATGTGTGATAAATCTTTGAATATAATCTTTGAGTCTCTGTTCACCACTAACTTCCCGAATAGCCCACATTATTGCACCAAAAAGCGTATCAGAAGAAGGATAACCACTTATTGCCGATTTCGGCTTGAGAATGACCCTATAAGTGCCCATTGTAATTATCTTTTTAAAGCCTCCGTAAGTTTCTTAAATTCTTCGTTTTTCATCAGCTCAGACCAAACTTCTGGGACGGGCTTGTTTTCGACGAGGGGCTTGACTTTTTTCAACTCGTCAATATTCCTATAGACACTTACCGGTTGCCACTTGACCGAGATATTCAAGAACCGAACCTTGCCATATCCCCTTGTGCCACTGCCACCAAGATAACTATCCTCCAGGAGTTTCATCCCTTGAAAGACCCGTTCCAGTCTCTTATAGTCGTCCTTTTGATAGACATCGTATATCATTTCCACATTGAAGGTAGAACCGGCTGGAATTCTTTCAAATTGACGGGGAGTGGCGCTTGAGGTTATTCGGTCAATAACATTCTCCCACTTAATTTCGGTGTAGATATTTTCACCGAGTTCGTCTTTCCATCTTTTTATTGTTTCTGGTGTGGGCATTGAATCCCTTACAATCAGTCGGGTTGGCGCATTACTTTTAGTTTTAGCAGCAGATGTTCCAAAGATAATACAAACATCACACTCACCACAATCGCAGGCAATTATTGAGTAAGACTTTTCCTCAGCAATTTCTTTTGCCTCCTCTTCTGATTTTTTCGCTTCGTTTTTAGTTTTTCTTTTTCCTTTTCTTTATCCCGCAACTGCCGTTGGACACAGGTAAGGTTATCTTTGCATTCAACCATCCATTCTAAACACGTTCGTATCTTACCTTTTAGAGAAGAGCCAGGAATATAAGGGAAACCGGTCAAAGGGTCCTTCACCACAATATTATCAACACCACCGATTTCTATGGTTTCGGTTGTCCCACCAATATGAAGCCCGGTTTCGGCAGCAAGTTCCGCAGTGATGATAAACTTCCCTTCAAAGTCGAACTCTGCCATTTATCCCCCTTTCTTTCTTTCTTCAAATTTATGAAAGGCTATTACGGCTTCAAGGAACTGAACCAGTCTTCGGACATTTTCTACGCTTTCAGCCCCTTTTAAATAATTCTTGAGTCGGTCATAAAAATCCTTAGTTATCAGTCCTCTACTGAAAGCGTAAGCAAGGTCAACATTGAGAAGTAGAAGTTGATTTTCTATTGCAGGTTCTAATTTTCCTGATTTTCCTTTCAGATTCTTTTCAATTACCTTGAGTTGAGCGAAGAACTTCCGCAACTGGGTTATCCTCATTCCACCCTTAATCAAGGATTGGGCAATTTGATGTGCCTCGCCATCTTCTAGCGCAAAGTTCTTAGGTTCAAGTTGAGCCAATGGTGTTATATCTGTCATAGTTACCTCCTTCTTGCTTTGTAGAGCGCATAAGTAGCGGGTATTATTACATTCTTAAAGCGCTCTACTCCTTTTTTATTTATTAAAAATTTTTCTCTGATATTGTCGGCTATATCTTTATCTTTTATATTTCTATAGGTCTGGTAGAGAAAGATAGGTATATACATTGGATTTAGCCAGGTATCAGTTAAGAACTGCTTATGCCACTTAAGTAATCTGTGAATATAGCTCATAGGTATATTCTTTTCTTTTAACTGCTCATAAAGAAATTCCCCAATTTCCAATAGGTCTTCCAAATCCGTTTGATTTTCGGAAGCATCACCCCACGCTACTACTTGATTGAATAGAGCAATTCGGTTGCGCATCATTTTGGCTTTTTCTTCAAGCTCTTCAGTGGCTAAAATTGCCGCCCTTGAAATTGGAAAGGTTGGTTTGGGCATAAAAACACCGGCTGAAATAGTAAGCTCGGGATTCTCACAAGCATAGTCCGTAAATTCTTCCTGAATCTTTTTTGCCAGGTGAGGTATTTCAGACCAGGGACCAACAATAAGTAAATCATCACCACCGGAATAGTTGATGTAGAAAATATTGCTAATCTTATCCTTATTAGGAAAATCAGCATCTTTATTATTTTTCCAGTTCTCAAAATAATCCTCACAGATTTTATTAAGATAACCGCAGAAAAAGATA
>CBFGJQ010000002.1:0-6762 GCA_965649095.1 Caldifarciminota bacterium
ACAATATGAGTATTTTTCTTCTGGATATGGCGAAGTAAATAAAATGTTATATGGAATGGCAGCAAAGCCACAAAGTTTTTGCAAAAATATTGTTTGATATTCTTTTATTACTGCCTACTACTTAGTGCCTACTACTTAGTGCCTACTGCTTAGTGTAACATGAAGTATAACATTCTCATTATCGGTCCCCTTCCTCCTCCCTACATCGGTCCGGCAGTTGCAACAAAGATGATTTTAGCCTCAGAGTTAAATAATCAATTCAAGTTGATTCACCTTGACACCTCCGATCATAGAAGTATTACCAATATTGGCAAATTAGACTTGCGAGATATCTTTCTTGCCATACTTCATATATTTAAACTCTTATTCCTTTTAATCAAATACTCCCCGAGAATTATCTATTTGCCTATTTGCCAGACTGTGATAGGCTATTTCAGAGATGTAATATTCATTGTGCTTTCAAAGGTCTTTGGGGTGAAGGTAATTATCCATCTGCGCGGTGGTTATTTCCGCAAATTGTATGAAAAAAGCAACCCATTCGTAAAAATTGTGATTAGGAGTTCACTTAAATTGATTTCCCGGGCGATTGTGTTGGGCAAAAGTCTGAGATATATCTTTGAAGGGCTTGTTCCTTCTGAAAGGATTGGGGTTGTCCCAAATGGCATTGAAAGAGACTACATAACTAATGCAGAGTTCGAGTATGCACTATGCACTAAGCACTATGCGCTAAGCACTCCAAACCAACCGAACTCAATTAACTCATCACCCATTTTCAGAATTTTGTTTCTTTCCAACCTGATGCTCTCCAAGGGCTTCTTTGATGTAATAAAATCAATCCCTTTAGTTACCCAATTACGCAATAACCCAATAACCAATATCCAGTTCCTCTTTGCCGGTGAATTCCATGAAGAGGAAATGGTTAAAAGCGAAGTCTTTGCTTTCATAAAGTTCCATAACCTATCCCCTTTTGTAAAATTTGTTGGTCGGGTAGATAAAGAGAGAAAGAAGGAGTTACTATTATCGGCCGATATTTTGGTTTTTCCTACTTATTATTATGCCGAGGGTCAGCCCTGGGTGATAATTGAGGCGATGGCGGCAGGACTGCCAATAATTACCACTGATATGGGGTGTATAAAGGAGATGGTCATAGATGGTGAAAATGGATTTATAATTGAGAAAAAGAATCCTGCCCAGATAGCGCAGAAAGTAATGCAATTATTAGAAAATGTAGAAATGAGAAAAAAGATGGGTAAAGCAAGCCGGGCGCGGTTTTTAAAATATTATACGAAAGATAGATTCCTTGGCCGTCTCGGCAGAGTTTTTAGCGAAGTTTTATCTAATCCGTAGCAGGAGTAACAGCACTTGTGCTGTTATTCAAAAGATTGTATATATCTTCTGTTTTCTAATTTTAAAAAACCATGTGTGGCATATTTGGTATAATCTCTAAAGAGCCCATAGACAGGCAGGTCTTAGAAAAAGCGACCCGGTTGATGGTCCATCGGGGACCGGACGACTTTGGCATCTTCACCAAGCACTATGGACCAAGCACTATGCACTACAATGTTGGTTTCGGACATACAAGATTATCTATCATTGATTTATCCCCGGCTGGACATCAACCAATGTGCAACGAAACCGAAACAATCTGGATTGTCTATAATGGTGAAATATACAACTATAAAGAATTGCGCGCAGTCCTTGAACAAAAAGGGCATCTTTTTAAATCAAATACCGATACCGAAGTCATTGTTCATGCTTATGAAGAATGGGGGGTCAATTGTTTGCACAAATTTAACGGAATGTTTGCCTTTGGTTTATGGGATGAGAAAAATCGGACACTTTTTCTCGCCCGGGATAGATTGGGAATAAAACCAATTTATTACATCCAATTGAACAACAAATTTATCTTTTCTTCAGAGATAAAATCTATTTTACAAATTCCCGATGTTAAACGGGAGATAGACCTGGATGGACTCCATTCAGTTCTTTTGCTATTGTGGATTCCCAATGAAAGGACAATTTTAAAAAATATATTTAAACTTTTGCCAGGGCATTACCTTATTTATAAAAACCACACTATTTCAATTCAAAAATACTGGGACATTTCCATAGACATAGATGAAAATCTGAATAATGAGACAGAAAGATTGTGCGAACTTTTAAGGGTGAGTGTTAAAAATCAGATGATTAGCGATGTTCCCATTGGCGCATTTTTGAGTGGAGGACTTGATTCAAGTGCAATTGTAGCACTGATGACGGAAATCACTAAACAACCAGTTACCACTTACACTATTGCATTTTCCAAGGAAGACCAGTCCTTTGAAGCAATGCCTGACGATAGCAAGTATGCAAGGTTTGTTTCTGAATGCTTTAAGACCAATCATAGAGAATTTGTAATTAAACCCGACATTGTCAACCTACTACCCAAGATAATCTGGCACCTTGATGAACCGATCGCTGACCCCGCCGCAATAAATACCTATCTCATCTGTAAATCCGCAAAGGAAAGCGGCACAACCGTCTTACTTTCCGGGATGGGTGGTGATGAGATATTTGGTGGTTATAGAAAATATCTCTCAGTCAGAGTAGATAACTTCTTTCGCCTCTTACCCATAGAGTTCCGTAAATCACTTGCTCAAGGAATTCTGGCAGACCTTCCGGTGGCGAGCGCAGATAAGGGATATAAATTACTGAGATGGGCAAAGTGGTTTGCACGAAGTACCTCCTCCAATAGTTTTTTAAGTTATATTAGAAACTCAAGTTATTATGGAGAATTTGAAATAAGACAATTACTGAATTCAAATTTCAGGAAGACCTACTATGAATTGTTTCCAATAAAGCAATTTTACGGTCTTAAAGAAAAGATTAAAAACAAAGATATTATAAATCAGATGTGCTATTGTGATACAAAGATGTATTTACCCGGTCTTAATTTAACCTATACGGATAAGGCAAGTATGGCTGCCTCCGTTGAAATAAGGCCACCACTCCTTGACCACCGAATAGTTGAATTTGCATTTAGATTGCCAGCTTACAAAAAGATAATGAATTTCAAACAGAAATATATTTTAAAAAAGGCAATGGAAGGTATTCTACCTGATGCAATAATTCGCCGACCAAAGGCACCATTCGGTGCACCCCTGCGGTCATGGATTGCCCGGGATTTGAATCCCTTAATTGAAGAACTTGTTAGTGAGAGGGCGGTAAAAAATAGGGGCTATCTGAATTATGATTATGTTAGAAAAATAATAGACGAGAATCGCTCGGGCAAAGAGGATAATGCACTGCGCATCTGGGCATTCTTGACCCTGGAAATCTGGTTTCGGACATTTATTGATGAGGATGGAAGTAAGCCGATTCCATTGTGAGGTGGATTGATTAGTGGTATTGGTTGAATTTGTTTGATTGGTTAAAAAGGAGAGAAAATGGCGACAATAAAAAGATTTGAAGATTTGGAGTGTTGGAAAGAGGCACGGAAATTTGCCCAATTGATTTATGAATTGACAAAAAAAGAGAGGTTTAAGAAGGACTATGACTTGGTGCGTGATTTAAGGCAAAGTGCTGTTTCATCTATGGCAAATATTGCGGAAGGTTTTCCCAGAAATAGTAATAAAGATTTTATGAAGTTTCTGGATTATTCAAGGGCTTCTGTTGCTGAAGCAGTCAGTCACTGCTATGTTGCATTGGACCAAGGCTATATTGATGATAATGAGATGAAGAGGGGTCTTTATGATATTCCGATATTTTGTAAATAGGTATTGACAATTAACCGACTTTTTTGTATAATCTATTTTGCATATGGCGGAAAAGTTGATTTATGACCGAATACTCAGAAAAGAGATAATGGGATATTTAGACGGACCCGAGGCTATTATAATTCTCGGTTCCCGACAGGTGGGGAAGACAACACTTATGCACTTAATTATGGAGAAGATTGATGCGCCCGAGCGGTGTTTTTATCTTGATTTAGAAGAAACAAAATATCTTGAGATTGTAGAAAATGGTGTAGAGAATCTCATTGATTATCTCTCTTCCCAGGGGGCTAAATTCCATAATAGAAGCTATGTCTTTCTGGACGAAATTCACTATATGAAAAATCCGACGAAGTTTATAAAACTCGTTGTTGACCACTATGCAGACAAATTGAAAATTATTGCGACAGGCTCATCAGCCTTGGGTATCAAAATAAAGTTCCATGATGCCCTCGTTGGACGAAAATTTACCTTTATCCTCTATCCCCTTAATTTCTATGAGTTCCTCGTTTTTAAGGATAGAAAGACCCTTGCCGATAATTTGCCAGAAGACCCATTTAGAGAAAAAAAGAACCCAACACGATTCTATAAAGATGATTATATCAGATATTTCACAGAATTTTTAGTCTTTGGAGGCTACCCGAGGGTTACATTAGAAGATGATTATAAAAAGAAAGAAAAGATCTTGGGTGAAATTGTAGGTTCATATATATACAGGGACATAAGGAGTCTTTTTACTCTCGGTGATGTGGCAAAATTTAATAACTTAGTAAAGATATTAGCAAGCCAATCAGGTTCTTTAGTAAATATTTCGGAATTTTCAAAGATAGTGGGGATATCAAGGCCAACTGTATTAAATTACATATCTATTCTGGAGAATTCGTTCTTGATATCCAGGCTGCCGCCTTATTCCAAGAATTTACGCGTTGAGGTGCGAAAAACCAATAAGGTCTATTGGTTAGATAATGGTTTGCGAAACTATCTAATTGGGGACCTTAGTTCTTCCCTTTCGCGAACTGACATCGGTATACTCCTTGAGAACGCTGTCTTTAATGGTATCATAAAAAGAAAGAAGGAATTGAATAATCTTTTCTATTGGCGAACAAAGGATAAAACCGAAGTTGATTTTGTATATAAGAAAGATACCCAAATAATACCAATAGAAACAAAAGTCCAAGCTCGTTCTCATCGTGGTTTGATGAGCTTTATGGAGAGATATAATATCAAAAATGGGTACATCGCACATCTTGGTGATTTCAAGGAGAATAATATCACATACATCCCTGCCTACTGGCTTTCATAAGTCCATTAAAAATGGCTTCTGTATCTTCATTTTTCATTGTGAGGTGGATTGATTAGTGGTATTGGTTGAATTTGTCTGATTGGTTAAAAAGGAGAGAAAATGGCGACAATAAAGAGATTTGAAGATTTGGAGTGTTGGAAAGAGGCACGGAAATTTGCCCAATTGATTTATGAATTGACAAAAAAAGAGAGGTTTAAGAGGGACTATGACTTGGTGCGTGATTTAAGGCAAAGTGCTGTTTCATCTATGGCAAATATTGCGGAAGGTTTTCCTAGAAATAGTAATAAAGATTTTATGAAGTTTCTGGATTATTCAAGGGCTTCTGTTGCTGAAGCAGTCAGTCACTGCTATGTTGCATTGGACCAAGGCTATATTGATGATAATGAGATGAAAAAGTTAGCCATCAGGCTGATATTATTTGGAAAAAAGTTAATAATTTTATAACCTATTTGAATGGTAAGAATAGTCGAATTGGCCTGACTTGTTCCATTGGTGAAATTAGTTTAAAACTAATTTCACCAATAAGACCAATCCAACAAATAAAACCAAGAAGGTGCTATGAAACAAATCATTCAACCCGCATTATTCTACTCTTCTCATTCTGAGCCTGCTGAAGGCAGGCGAAGAATCCCAAATTGCTATGAAACATCGGAGATTCTTCACTTCGCTAACGCTCCGTTCAGAATGACAAAGAGGAATAAAAACAGTCAGAAAAACAGAGTGTCCAAATTTTTTGTTCTCAAAAAATGGCGTAAACCCGCTCTCGGCCTGCGTTTGAGCGAAATTTGTCAAAAATAGTATGAATAATCCGGGATAAAACTGGTGAATTGAAAATTGAAGAGGTGCCAGTGCCGGTTGTTCAGCCGGTATGGTCCTGGTGCAGAATGCATTTTCTCTTATCAGTGCGGGAACTGAGCGAGCAAGTGTGGAACTGGCAAGAAAGAATCTTTTACAGAAAGCAAAATCCCGGCGAAGAAAGATTAAAAAGGGATACCACTGAATTTGTCAGTCGCTGTTATGCCTCTGCCTTAAAGTTGTCTTTTATATAGGTCAATATTTAATTAATTGTTGACTTCTATGGAAGAATAAATATGATATGTTATGGAAGATAAAAAAGAGATATTTAAGATATTGATAAAGGAATTTCACGAATCTAAAATTCCGCTTGCTATCAAAAGAGATCTACAAATGCCGCCAAAGTCAAATAAGATAATCACGATTGTTGGACCACGTCGGGTGGGTAAGACTTTCTATTTTTATCAGTTAATAAATGATTTAAAAGGAAAGACACCCTATGACAGAATTTTTTATGTCAATTTTGAGGATGATAGAATTTTGCCTTTATCGTTCCGGGATTTGGATGCCTTTCTTGAGGCATATTTTGAACTTTATCCCGATAATAAGGACCGCAATCTTTTTCTTTTCCTTGACGAGATCCAAAACATTGAAGGTTGGGAAACCTTTGTTCGTCGGATATACGACAAAGAAAATGTGAATATTTACATAACTGGTTCTTCTTCAAGGTTATTAAGCCGTGAAATTGCTACTTCTTTGCGGGGTCGCACATTGTGCTATAAATTATTCCCGCTAAGTTTTAAAGAATTTTTAAGGTTTAAAGGCATAGAAGTGAAGCCTGATTTCGCCTACTCTAAAGTAAGATATAAAATTAAATATTTTTTAAGGGAATATATAAACACTGGTGGTTTT
>CBFGJQ010000003.1:0-6745 GCA_965649095.1 Caldifarciminota bacterium
GATAAACTTGCCCTGATGTAAATCATGGGTCAAACCGCTACAAATTAGCAAATTTTTGAATTGCGACACAGCCTCTTTAGTTTTTCCTAAATTGTAGTTGCCTGATTCATCAGGCCGACTTAAATCAAGAATAATCCTACCGGAATCGGGTTATTCAGTCAAAATATAGAATATCTCACCCAAATACTTGAAAAACCCCAATAAAATTCCCCTCTATTCCCCTTTTTGAAAGGGGAGTCATTATCCATTTTAATTACATTCTGTTATCCGTTTGAATTTTGAAGTATTGGAATTTTTGAAACTCCTATTACCTTACGCAGGGGATATCCCCTAAAAACCCCGCGGGACAACAAACATCTGCCCTGTGCAAAACACATCTCATCCGCCCTTCCTGGTAATCGTTTAATTTTCCCCAAAATTGTAGCATCAAGATACATCAGGGGAGAACCCCGGAAACCCCAGCGATGCTCTATCTAAGTTTGTGCACCTCCCATCGGCCACCGAAAATCCTTCATGTATCTTGTTCATATCTTTTTTTTCTATAATGAAAAATTTCATTATCAAGTATTGGAATTTTTCAAATTCCAATACTTAAATTTCTACCGATGTTTTTTTCTCGCCTTTTAGGCAATGAGAAGATTGTTTTGGGGAAAACTTCCCACTTACCCCGGGTTAAATTAGAGATTTTGAAATTTCTATTACCTTATTCCAGGATGTATCCTAAAAGTCCCCGACCGATTGCCACCTCAGGGATTTCTTTTATGTGCACCTTAAAGTCATAGCGCCAGTCATTACCCAATTGGGCGAAGGTAAATACACCTTCCCAGCAATGGAGATTTCTTGTGAGGGTCAGCCGGTAATCAACGACTCTTTTGTTTCTATAGTCATAACGGGCAGCATAAGAAATTAACCAGTTTGCAGTTGGTTTCATCTCACCATTGAACCAGATTTGATATTCCCCCCCCTTGGTATAACTCTGATTTATGTGGAGTTTAAAATTCTCTATCTGGATGCCTGTTCCGTGGTTGATTGTATATGAATAGTTCTTCGTATAAATATCGTAGTAGCCGGTCAAGCGGGTGTTGAAGTCGGTAATTGGTCTTGGAAAAGGGTTTAAAGGCAGGGTGAGTGAAAAACTGACTGGCGATAATGTATCATTTAATAGATTATAGCCGCTGTTCAATGCAAGCTGCAAGAAATTCTTCTTCTCTTTCTTTTCTTTAGTCTTTGCCTCAAATTCTTGAGTTAGACCGAAGTTGAAGCCGTGCGCATGGCTATAACTTGGTATGCCATAAACGGCAGGAAATCTTCCAAAGTTGAAATTGGGTGTGTAGAAATATGAGAGATTGGGTGTTATCTTATGGAGGATACCACAGATGCCGAAGATTTCAATATCAAAGACGCGATAGAGATTGGTGCTTGCATTGGTGCTGAATGAATAGCCAAGGCGAAGTGGGAAGGGATTGCCGAGGGTATCCCTTTGATATGTCGCTAAATCCAGATCTAAAATCGGAGAGATTGAGAAGAGGTCCATTATATTCTGCTTAAAGGAGGGGCTGGTATGGATGTTGGCACCGCCTGCCTCAATCCTCCCCCGGGGATTGTTTGTCCGGTCGTAACTGATATGTCCTGAAAATGAATAGTTTATAAAAGAGAAGAGGGACATACTCGGGGTTGTTATTGTATAATAGGGAATCTTTTCATAGGTTGTAGTATCCAGAAAGTCAACCTTTCTTTCCAAGAGCAGGCTATTTCTGACTTCTCCCAAGTCTTTATTGAGTGTAGCCTGGGATGTGATTTCCCTGTCAACCCAGACGATTGTTGTTTCAGCAAAGTCTGAGGCGTAGGTATTATCACTCAAATATCTTAAATCAAAATTAAAATTTGAGCCAAAGAGAAAATAGGCTGAGTTGTTCCGTGCCTCAATACGGTATCGCTTGCGATGGGTATCAATTTCGTCAATATAGGAAAGATAGAAAGTCCCCCTGGAAAATGGGTTATAGTCCCAGACCCCTTCAAGATTGGGCATCACCCCCTTCTTTTCCATCGCATCAACCTGCAGGGTCATATCTGCATAGTCATTGATTACATAATAGTAGGCAAACCCCCTTATGAATTTACCATATAAACGGGAATTACCCGCCTTGAATGGTAACAGTCCGGATTTTCTCTTTGAGGAGATTGGAACAAACCAGAAGGGGGCGGCCATTATTGGTATGTCATAGATATAAAGATAGATTGGCCGGGCGATTACCATATCATCAAGATAGATCTTCATCTTTGGTGAATAGAAATGGTAATGGGGTGGCGAATCGCTACAGGTTGTATATTTGCCATCATAAAGATTTACGACCTTCTCTTTTACCCAGTATATGTCCCTTCCCGAAATGTATCCCTTTTCAATCTGAGTCCTGCCCTGAATCATCTTTGCCTTTTTTGTCGCTATGTTATATCTAAGAAAATCGCCCTTGATTGAATCATTTATCTGACGAAGATGGCAGGAACCAAATGCATCAAGGGTATTTTTATCTATGTAGTAATAGGCACTGTCTGAGAAGAGTTCAATATCCCTGTAACTGATATAAGCGGAATCACTTAAAATTACAATTGAACTATCAAGGTCGTAGATGATCTCCTTTGCCGAGTATTTAACGATATTGGCGGTGTCCTTTGGTAGTGTATCGTTTATGGAGAATATAAAATAGATTAAAGGCATACTGTATATTTATCTGGGAATTCTATCTTTTTACTGTTCAATTAAGATACCGGAAGCCTGATTTTGTCTCATTCTTTCAGAATTTCTTTATAACTATCAAGAACTATCTTGTAATACTTCAATGCCCTCTCTTCATCACCCAGGGCGCGATAGATATCGGCCAGTCCTTCGTTTACAGAAAGGAGTGTCCCAAGTTCAGTTAGTTCACTTTTGCGGCGACATAGTTCAAGGGTTTTATTATAATAGGCTATTGCTGATTCATAGCCACCCCTTTGCAATGCCAAATTGGCTGCCTTTAGATAGTATTCAATAGCCCTTTTGTAATTTTCTGCCATTTCATAATGGAAGGCAGCATACTCTTCGTAGCCTTCTAATCGTCGGTAATAATCTGCCAGGCGGCTATGTCTTGCCTGCTTATCCGGAATTAAATCATAGACCTCTTCGTGCAATAATGGCGAGGTGAAGATATAACCTTTACAGGATTTTCTAATATAATTTTTTTGCAGGAGCAACTCAAAGCCTTCCGCCTGACCCTCACCGGGGAAATCCTTTAGATTAATCTCCTCGCCGAAGACCGCAAGACTAAAGAGAAGATTTTTCTTTTCGCCCAACAGTTCTACCCGGCGCTTTATTATTCTCTTTATATCAGTAAAAGGCAGGTGAAAATCCATAATTGAACTCTGTCCTTTGTATTGATTATAAAAATAACCAAGTTTCTCTTCGTTATAGAGGGCAAGATATTGGTTGATATGGAAAAGAGAAGTCGGGGGAAGGTTAATTCGCTCGCCGATACCCTGTTCCACATATTCCTCAAGTTGATTTCTTTCTATTCCAATGAGTTCAAATTCCTTAAGGCCTGAGAGATTGCTTTGTGAATGTTGCGATGAAAATATAAACCAGACATTACTATCAATTAGTTTTTGGATGAGGTTTTGAATAAATCGCTCTGAAGAAGGGTCAACATTTTCAATATCTTCAATAATTATCAAAATCCGTTTTAAGTAACTCATTCTTTTAATAATCTCCGCAATGCTACTTGTGGTCAGTTCTGTCCTCATTTTTATATCCATCTTTCTTAATATATTGTCTTCGTCACCAATGCCAAGAAAATCTAAAACGGCAAGATAGGTCGTGCCAATATCTGGAACTCCAATCTCGTGCAATTTCTTTTCAATATGTCTTTGCCTCTCTTCAATACCTACATTTTCATCAATTTTTAGAGTCTGATTTAGCAGTTCCGTTATCGGCTTAAAGGTAATACGGGAGGGATAGCGCAGGCATTTGACCCTGAAGATTTCATATTCGCCTGACCACTTTTCAATAAGTTGCTCAATGAAAAAGGTCTTGCCGCTCCCCGGTGGTGCATATATTAAAATCCCCCTGGCAACACTTAATAGACTACGCAATGCATCCAGGGTCATCGTCCTTGATATGATTGCTGCCCCTTCTTTCAGCGAAGGATAGTTCACCTTGCCGATTGGGGCATCAATACGGCACACCAGGATTTGTGTCTTCATACCTTCAATCGTAAGCATACCTAAAGAAGTAATTTGATAATATTCAATTACCGCCGGTTCTATATCCTGAGAAAATAAAATTTCACCAAATTGGGCGATCTTTGCAAGCCCCCGGGTAAGCCCGAGGTATTGGGAGATGCCAAATCTTATTTCCGGAAAATTCTCTTTTATTTTAAACAGACAGTTTATAAAATAGATGTCATTGTGTGATGCAATGATGAGATTTTTTTCTACCTGTTCTATACGGCCACCAAAACTATTGAAGGTATGGATTAAAGAATTGAACTCACTCTCCTTTAAATCCCGGACAATTGTGCCAATGTAATATTCCATATTATAACTTAAAAGGATTTTTAATCAAATCTCTTATGGAATGAAACTGGAATTCTTCGTTATTATTCATACTAGCAATTACAAGTTCGGGGGCAAACTCACTCAATACCTGTAAGCAGGCTCCGCAGGGTTGGATGAATTCAATCTGCGGTGAATATAGTAATAAGAGGAGGAAATTCTTTTCCCCTTCGGATAGGGCCTTGAACAGAGCGACCCTTTCTGCACAGATGGAAAGTGAGTAGGAACTGTTTTCTATATTTGAACCGGTATATACCTTCCCTCCTTTGCAATACAATCCTGCTCCGACACAGATTTTGGAATAAGGGGCATAAGAAAATCTTACTGTTTCTTTTACTCTTTTTATTAACAACTTTGATGGTTTCAAAGTATCTCCTCCAAAAAACTTTTTCCGTTTCTTATCCCATCTATCCTGAGATATTGAGCGATGGTCTGGGCAAGGTCCGCGAAGGAATTGCGAATTTTTAAACTTTTGCCGGAGATATTTTTGCGGTAGGCAAGAATGGGAACATATTCCCTTGAATGGTCGGTTGAGGGAGTGGTTGGGTCATTGCCGTGGTCAGCGGTTATAAATAGGAGGTCAGTTTCTTTAATTTCATTTATTATCCGGGCTATCTCGCTATCAATCTCTTTTAGGCCGTGGGCAAAGCCAATTGTATCATTCCGGTGTCCCCAGTCCATATCAAATTGAACAAAATTTGCCACGATAAGGCCACTTCTTAATTCCGCGATGGCATTTGCTACAAATCGGGCACATTCTTTATTGTTTACCGAGTGATAGGATTTTGTAAAACCACGTTCGGCAAAGATATTATCAACCTTTCCGATGGCAATTACCTCATAGCCTTCTTCTTGGGCGCGGTCAAGGAGGGTTGGTTCCGGCGGAGGGAGTGAGTAGTCTTTTCGGTCCGGGGTGCGATAAAAGTTGGGATACTGGCCCGCAAAAGGCCGGGCAATCACCCGGGCAACACCGTGCCTGCCCTGTAAAATCTCTCTTGCAATTTCACAGAATCTATAGAGTTCCGGGAGGGGAAAGACATCCACATGACAGGCAATCTGGAAGACGCTGTCGGCCGATGTATAAATAATTGGACTCTTTTTCTGAATATGCTCCTGTCCAAGTTTTTTTATGATTTCTGTCCCTGAGGCGGGAATGTTGCCAATTGTTTTGTGACCGATTCGCGATTCAAATTCCTCTACAATCTCGCCCGGAAATCCATTGGGATATAGGGGAAAGGGTTTTTCTAATACCACTCCCATAAGTTCCCAGTGTCCGGTAGTAGAGTCCTTACCCGGAGACCTTTCTGCCATCTTTCCAAAACTGGCGCTCGGCTTTTCTACTTTCTGTACTCCCTTAATCTCAATGATGTTTCCCAGCCCGAGTCGCTCAAGGGTGGGTAGATTTAAACCACCCACTGCGATTGCCAGATTGGCAATTGTATTACTCCCCTGGTCATTGTAGTCTGATGCATCCGGAAGCTCACCAATTCCAACCCCATCAAGGATAAGGACAATTGCCCTTCTTTCTTCCATTAGCAGGTTATTATACATATAATTTTTTGTTTGTAAAGGGGTCGGCTAAGGTCGTATGGCAAAAAGGCAACGAGGATAAAAAATGGCTGCCTTCTTTCCCTTCTTGAGCCATTTTTACCCTTATATTGGGATAATACGAGGAGGAATTAAAGGGGGATTTGTTATCCGTTATCGGCTCTTAAAAATTTCCGGGTGGGCGGGGGGGTAGAGGTTTAAACTCTACCCCGGAACAATTCGTTACTTACTTACATCAATGGCAATACAGGTGACGGTGCGCTGAATACCCTTGATACTGCGAATTTTTGAGATAATCGTCTGTTTTACCTCGCTTAAATCCTTCCCTTCCACATAGCAGATAACATCGTGCAAGCCGGTAACAATATGGGCATTCTTGACACCGGGTATTTTATTCAACGCCTCCACCACATCCGATTCCTTGCCGGTGTCGGTATTGATTAAGAGATAAGCACCAACCATCTTATGCCTCCTTTCTTTAATTATAGCGATTTTTTGAAGAAAGTCAAGGAAGGCGAGCGAGACGGAATCTTTTTATGCATTGACAATTGGGAGATAATATGTAAGATATTATAACTATATGCAGAATATATTAATTACTGGCACCGCGGGT
>CBFGJQ010000004.1:0-6723 GCA_965649095.1 Caldifarciminota bacterium
GGGTTCCATTAGAATTTTGAAATTCCTATTACTGTAAGAAAGAGATGTACAAAAAGGAAGTTTGCGAGACGGCCTCGTAACTATTACGAATAATTAGGGTTAGAACCCCTTAGAATTTGGATTGCATCATTTTTGCCCTCTTCAGCCATTGCCATCCCTCTCTATCACCCGGAGAAGATATGGTATACATTCTCAAAAACTTGATTGCCTCCCGAACATATCCCCTTTTAAGCAACATTTGTCCCCAATAGAACCATATTGCATCATCCTTATGTCCCATAGAGATTGCCTTTTTTATTAATAGATATGCATCGTCTTCTTCTTTTTTGTTGAGGGAGTTGATACCGCTCAAATAAACAAATCGTTTTTGATTTATACCGAGGTTTCTCGCTTTATCAATTGTCTCTTGCGCCTTGTTGTAGTCACCAACTCTTATCTGGGCAAGGGCCAAGAGATAATATGCATCTTCAAAAAACCTGTCTCTCCCGATAACGCTATCCATCAATCCCATTCCCTCCTCTAATTCCCCCTGTTTTAGCCTCTCTTTACCCTCCATAAATATTTCTGAGATGCCCTTTGATGAATAACCAGCGGATTCCCCTTTCAATCTTTGAGGGTCTTTTATAAAAAAGAGGGCAAGAATGATACCAAAAAGATAGAGGATAATAAAGAAGAATATCTCGCTTGACTGCCTGAGCAGAATTGTGTAAATTATTATAGATGAAGCAAAGATTGCGGAAACAATGTAGAGAAGCTTGGAATTAAAGATTATTGGAAAAGGGAAAAAGGAGAGGGCAATCAAGATTGCGGAGACATTTCTCCCAAACAAAATTGGCACTGAAAAGACCCTCTGGGCTTTATCGCCTTCAATATCCTGAATGTCTTTTGCGGTAAATCCAAAGGTTAGACTTATAAGAATGGCTAACATCAACTTTGGTGGAAAGGCCAAAAATGCGCCCTCACCGCAAAAGGGCGTAAAGCCCATAATGAGACACAAGAGGGAGGCAGCTGCGATAATGAATGTAGATAAGAAAGGCACCCTTTTTAGCCTAACCGGCGGAACAGAATAGAGATAGGCAAGGAGATGAAAAGAGAATGTCAGAATAAAGGCTGAGAAATTTAGACAGAGGGCAAAGAGCACGGAGTTAATAATAAAGATAATGCCCCAGGGGAGATAGAATTTTGGAGTAATGCCATCTTTCTTAATGAGTGGATTCCGGTTTCTTGTCAGGCTGTCCGCGGGTTTATCAAAGAAGTCGTTGATCACCGCCTGCCCCTGAAAGGACAAAAAGCCAATGATTGCCAAGCCAACAATCGCTATATAATCAAAAATATTCTTAAATGCATTAGGAAATGTATCGCTGAATAGAAGATAGCCAATTAAAAAACCGAAAAGGCACATCCCTGAATAATATAAACTCCTTTCCCAGCGAAGGGATTTCAGAAAGACGATCGTTTGCCTGAAATCATACCTCAATGAGTATAGAAAAAGAATTGGCAAAAGTAAAAGGAGAAATGTAATGGCATACTTCTGGGTATCGGTGAGGAGGAAACCACCTTGCAACATATAATCGCCCACTGCCTTTTTCGTGGCGATATTCACAAGCAGACTCGGAAAGCCACCGATGAAGATTACTACAAGATAGGTAAGGATGAAGAGGATAATTGCCCTGATAAGTGATTTTGTCTTGATGAGACCATAAGTGCCGATACCTAAACATGAGAAAAAGAGGACAAACTTCTGACCCCAGGAGAAGTCGGGTGTATATCCTGGCTGAAGGGCACAGATAAATAGATCAAATATATTATCTGGATAATGGAGGTGATAACCAATGCCCCTTGAGGTGAGGATATCAACCATTGGAACGAATGTGATTATAAAGAAACCTGTAGCAAAGACCCTGGTTGGGGCCCTGATATCAATCTTACAGACCAGGGATGTCAAAAAGAGAAGGAGAAAAAAGGCGACAATATAAAAAAGGGGAAAGTGTAAAAAGTATGAAATGAGATTTTGATAGGAAAATCCGCCAAAACCGATTGCCTTGTATATTTCAAAGATTCCTTCAAGGAATGCCCTTAAAAATATCCACACCCCAACCAGTATGAATGAATAAAAAAGGGGACTTTTATCCTCCTCAATCTTTTTAAGCCATGCCTCTATCTTCTGCATCCTTTTAATAATTTAAAGACTGAAACACATCCGTGTAAGCTTGCCAATTTTGAGGGTAATTGGAGTTTTTATGAGGGGCGGGGACAACCCCGCCCCTCATATTGGTTAGTAGAGGACAAGTTTGCGGATTGTCTTATTCTCCTCTGTTTCAACCGATAGGAAGTATACACCACTTGATAGTCTTTCTCTTGAGTTTGGTATTACAACTTCCTGCCTGCCCTTTTCGCACTTATAGGGACCGAAGGTTTTAACCAATGAACCGGTGATATCATAGATTTTTATATTCAGGGTTGTGGGGGCAGAGAGGAATATATTGAATGCGATTCTATCCTTTGAAAGGGGATTCTGGTATGCAATCTTCAGTGGCTCTGATTGGACCTCAGCATTCTCTTGAAGACCAACCTGCCATGCCTGAAGGTCAAACCAGTCAAGGATTCGTTTCATCAGTTCAGCCCGATTTCCAATATAGTTTTCGTAACACTGCGCAAAGAAGGCGAGCTTATATATTCCTCCATAACCCTTTACGGCAAGGTTGTTATTAAGACCATTGAACAACCCAAAACCACCAGCAGCACCACTACGATTTGTAATCTTGTCATTATAGACATTTGGCCAGCCGCTGTCTGAGTTTGGCGGGTAGCCTCTATATGCAACATGGAATTGGAGGTCATCGGTCTTTGGTGGTCCGGCATATAGACCGATAGCAGTGTCAGGCGCACCGGTGCGCACATCATAGTCAACCTGACTCAGGCGCAGATAATTGTAGGCAAATGAGCTGGTAGGGAAGTTATAAGGGTCCTGCTGACCACTCGGATAGAAATACAATGCATCAAGGAAATCCATACCAGCAAGGAACAGGTCACCGCCATTATTCATAAAATTTATTGCAGTTGTGCTATCCGGCACGGCGCTGTTGAAACAACTAATATTGTCAGAACCAAAAAACCAGATTGCCGCATCATAATCCTTCAATTCGTCATTTCGGCAGAGGCCATTTGAAAATGTTGGGGTTCCCTGCTTCCACACATCCCAGATTGCGTAATGGTAATTAGAATCGGGATAGGTGGTGAAACAGTATTGGTTCAGGTCAGCCCGGTAGGATAGATAGTGGTTTCGCAAGCGGTAATTTGTATTTCCATCCACATTTACCGGACCCGAATGGTAATCATCCTCAATCAACATTATCTGTGGTTTGCCTACATAGACAACGAATGTATCAATGTCGCTCCAGGGTGGGCTATTGAATGTAATCTGGAAGAAGATTGGTTTACCTTTCAGGGTATCACCACCATTTACGGCAAATCTATAACCATCACCCGTGCTTCGCGCCCAGTGTGCCATTGTACCATAATTAGAGTTGGCATCAATTAGTGTCACAAATGGGGCTGATGTTGTGATTGTTGCAGTTATTGCCGCATTATTCTTTCCACAGTTCCTGACCCGGACGGTCATATCTACAGTATCATTTGTATGCCAGACAAACGGTCCATATTTGCCCAATGTATAGGTTGAATCTACTATTACGAGAGGGTTATTTGAACGGGCAGCGCCGGTAGAACATGCCTTCCAGTAGTTGATAAGACCATAGCCAAATGTCTGGTCCCAGCCGGCTGTCCCAAGGTCAGTTGCAGTGGAATCAAGGATGTTTCTTATCTGGACATTGGTGAGATTGGGGGCTATTGATTTCACCAGGGCACCACCAGCGGCAGCCGCCGGGCATGCCATTGATGTTCCCGCCATTCCATAAATTGCAATACTCTCAGGATAGGTTGCGGTAATATTTCCCCATGCATCCGTCTCATATTTGAATGCGCAACGCCATATTACATCACTAAAACCATCCCCATTGAGGTCCTCATTTTCACCACCTGGTGCCATCAACTCCTGTTGTGGGCCATAATTGGAATAGTTTGTCTTATTCTTTCCAAAATCCACAGCCCCAACCGCAATGACTGAGCTATATGCGGCTGGATATGAGATGGAGCTGGCACCATCATTCCCCGATGCTGCAAAGAGGAGGCAACCCTTTGTATTATATGCATAATCACAGGCATTCTGCAAAGTGGTGCTACCACTACCGCCCAAACTCATACTCAAGACAAAGGCACCGTTATCTGCTGCCTTTGTAATACCGGCTGCAACATTATCAAGGGTCCCAGAGCCATCGGGTCCCAAAACCCTGATCGGCATAATCCTTACCAGCGGCGCTGCTCCCACACAACCACCAGCAAGCTTATTATGATGGACAGAGTAGGTATAGAGGTTTGCGCTCTGGGCAACGATTGAGGCACAATGGGTGCCATGGCACATCCCATCATTAGGGTGGTCATCGTTAAAGACGATATCTGAGCCCAAAACGATAGCGAAGTTGATATTGTTCAAATCCTGTGCCTTCTCATAGTTCGTCCCCTGGACAATATTCTGCCTCTCACCATTCGGAATCGGCGTAGTCTCATATGCCACACCTGTATCAATAATAGAAAGTATTACTGAGCTGCTCCCTTTGGTTAATCGCCAGGCCTTGGTTAAAAAGGTATAATTGGGTAGATGATGTTCTGCACAATAGGGTTGCCAGAGGAAGTCTGGTGGACAATCGAGGAATAGGTCAACATTCTTCATCCAGTGCCAGACCTGGGCATAGTAGATGTAGTTTGGTTCGGCATATTCAACCGCGGGTAGGTTCTTTAAATATTCCACCGCCTCAAGGACAGTATTATCTGGCACCTTAAGAACGGCGAACTTTACCATTGGATGTTCGTGCACCTTCTTTATGTAATAACCTTTGGGCTTGAGGAGTGCCTCTACCATTTCAGGGGTTATTCCATCCTTGAACCGCACAATCACCTCATCAGAGACATACTGAGGTGCATTATCAGGCCTAACCAATGGCCCCACAACATTATTATTTACCTGGTCAATCAGGCTCTTGTCCAGCTCGCCCCAACTGGTAAATGCCAGACAAAAGACCGGGACCAGCACTATCGCCTTTTTCATCTTTCCTCCTATGTTTAATTTATCTTCTCCTTTTTTCGTCACACTCATATCAAAATGCCCTTCCGATATTTTTTTCTGATGCATTTCCTCCTTTTGTTGTTATTCTT
Organism: Caldifarciminota bacterium; assembly: GCA_965649095.1. Lineage (GTDB taxonomy): Bacteria > Hydrothermota > Tepidihabitantia > SM23-42 > JAOAFX01 > JBDRWI01. The sequence continues at coordinate 5,272 of CBFGJQ010000004.1, forward strand.
TAACTGAAGACTTAAGTCTTCTTTCCCCTTTATTCATCTGCCCTCATCCCTTTCTTCCTCTAACCATTTAGTTTTCCCTGCCAAACCTTTGATCTCGGGAGAAGATTCTTACATTTACATTATACTCATAATTTGAAGTTCGTCAATACCTATTTAAATCTCGCCTCCCCTTGCCCGGAGTTACAATTTGTTATCTAATGATAATCTTCCCTGCTGTATTGGTTGTGTTGCTCTCAAATCGGTAGAAATAGACACCGCAGTTTACTTTTCTACCTAATTCATTCCTTAAATCCCATTGTACTCTCTCTTGCTCGCCACTTGCAATGCCTTTAATTGTGCGAATCTTCCTGCCTGAAATATCAAATATGCTGATTGTGTATGGGCTCCCCACGTTCAATCTGAATGAGAAATTGGCGTTTTTAATACAGGGATTAGGCGCAAGTAAAACATTTTCTGTTTCAACTTTTTTAGAGTTATCTTCGGCGAGGTAAGTCAGGTCGGAGACATTGATATAACACCCCTGCCATATATTCTTTATTGAGTCCGCAGTCATTACATCATTCTGTATCCAGGTAACAATCTGGCAGCGGTTAGCATTCCAACCAGATTGAATTGTAAAGTTCTGGGATAATGTCACTGAGTCTCCAGCGGCAATTGTGGTGGTCTGACCATTCTGATTGGGCAGATAATCGCGGGCAACATGGTTATGCCAGAGGTCGCCATTTGGTGCGGCGTAATAGAGGCTGTCCTCTGTAATGACCCAGACTACCCTGCCGGTTATCGCAGCCGTAGAATCATTGCGGAATTTCGCATAGATGGTTCCAGTCCCTCTTAAAGGCGTATATGTTCCCCACATTGTAATTGTAACAGGTGCCGGCTGATTCATCCGTGCAACAATCTTAGATTCCCAGGTGGTATAAGAACCACAATGGGGATTGCCGTCATACCATAGCCAGGGTGTTGCGTAATACCAGCTTCCATTATAGTAGTAGGGTGGTGGGTAGTAATACATTCTCTGAAGGGCTTCAGCACAATACAATGGGTAGGCGTTATCAACATGCATCTCTACCACTGCAACCCTGCCTGAATAGTTTATTCCTATCTGTGCCAGTGTCCCGCTGGCATATCTACAGGTGCTTCAGTCTTCCTGATAGAGTTCCTCACATACAACTACCCTCTGGGCTGAGAAGCCTGTGCTCATAAAAAGGGTAAAGAGACTCAAGGGTAGGAGCTTTTTGATCTTCATACTACCTCCTTTCTTCTATATTATATTCACTTCATTGAAAATGTCAAGGGGCATTTGCTCTGACCGTGGGACGGTTTTTTTAGCACCTATTTCATTGTATAGGAATTTTTTAAATTCCTATACAATATAACAAGATACATCAGGGATTTCCGATCGCCGAGGGAAGGTGCCAACTATAAAATGGAGCATCGCTGGGGGTTTCAGGG
>CBFGJQ010000005.1:0-6681 GCA_965649095.1 Caldifarciminota bacterium
TAGGAATTTTTCAAATTCCTATTACCTCAAAGGGATAGATGTTAGCAATGGTTGGATGTTCAGACTATGTTCCCCTCTTCTTGGGGATTGGTTCGCCTTCATATCTTTTCAGTTCATCAAGGAGTTTTGAGAGGTTCCTATCGGTCGTCTCAATCGGCTTCAAATCCAATTCTACAAATAGATCCCCGTAGCCACCGGTCGGCTTGGGCATCCCTTTTCCACGCACACGAATTATTGTTGGTGCCCCGCTTAAGCGGGGAATTTTCACCGTCTCCTTATTCCCATTCAGACTGGGAATTTCAACTGCCCCGCCGTTGACGAGGCGGGAATAAGGGGTAAGGATTTTTATATAAAGGTCATAATCGCGCCGTTCAAAATATTCGTGTGGCTTTTCTTCAAACTCCACAATTATATTACCCTTACCGCCCGGCGCATAATGTCCCTCTCCCTTCAAGAAGATATACTGCCCTTGCGCAACACCAATCGGTATTTTAATTTCAATCGTCCGCGGGACCCTGACTCGCCCCTGACCCCTGCATCTTACACAGGGTGTCTTTATCACCTCGCCTCCCCCCTGACAATTTGGACAGGTGGTTATACTGGCAAATGTGCCAAAGAAACTTCGGGTTCGGGTCCGAATCTGCCCCCTACCCCCACACTGAGGGCAGGGCATAGCGTCATATCCCCCACGCCCGTTACATTCCGGGCAGGACTCATAGCGCTCTATCTTAAATTGTTTTCGCGCACCATTAGCAATCTCCTCAAGGGAGACCCGCAATACCACATGAATATCACCACCCTTTTGCCTCCTCGGTTGTGTTCGGGTTGTCCCAAAGAAATCTTCAAATATTGAGCCACCAAAGAGACTGCCGAGTATATCCTGAAGGTCATCAAAATGGGTAAAATCTTCCCAGGAGAAACCACCCCCGCGGAATGTCTGGGAGACGCCCTCGTGTCCGTACTGGTCATAGAGCTGCCGCTTCTGAGGGTCCATCAGAACCTCGTAAGCCTCAGAGATTTCCTTGAACTTCTCCTCCGCCTCCTTCTTGTTGTTCGGATTCATATCCGGGTGCCATTTCTTGGCAAGTTCCCGATACGCCCTCTTTATCTCATCACTTGAGGCATTTTTTGATACCCCTAAGACTTCGTAATAATCCTTTTTCATAATTTACTTACTGATGCCTGCTATCTGATCTCCGACATCAGGTGCCCTTTACTTACCCCCCTCATCATCAACTACCCGGTAGTCTGCCCCTCCCGGTTGACCCTCTTCCCGCTTTGGACCGGGTGGTGGTTCAGAAGGACCCTTCGGCTGTGCCCTTGCGGCTGCCTCCCGATATACCGCCTCAGAAAGTTTATAAACAGACTGCTGTAATTCATCAATTGCCTGTTTTATGGCATTGATGTCATTACCCTCTTTCTTTTGCTTTAAATTCTCTAACTTTTTACCAATTTCACTGCGCTCTTCAAACGAGATTTTATCTCCGTACTCCTTTAATGTCTTCTCCACGCTATAGATTACACCATCGGCCTGATTACGCGCCTCAATCAACTCCTTCTGCTTCCTGTCTTCGGCAGCGTGTTCCTCTGCCTCACGGACCATCTTATCTATCTCCTCTTTTGTTAAGCCACTTGAGGCAGTTATCCTTATCTTCTGTTCTTTACCGGTTCCCAAATCCTTTGCAGAAACATGCAGGATTCCATCTGCATCAATATCAAATGTTACCTCTATCTGTGGTATACCTCTTGGCGCAGGTGGAATCCCATAAAGGTCAAATTTCCCCAATGTTCTATTCTGATACGCCATCGGCCTTTCGCCCTGAAGAACATGAACCGTTACTGCCGTCTGATTGTCTTCAGCAGTAGTAAATATCTGGGATTTCTTGGTGGGAATTGTTGTATTACGAGGGATGATTGGTGTCATTACCTGCCCCAGAGTCTCAATACCCAGTGTGAGGGGCGTTACATCCAAAAGGAGAATATCCTTTACCTCGCCGCCTAAAACTGCAGCCTGTATAGCCGCACCAATTGCTACAACCTCATCCGGGTTTATCCCCTTGTGGGGTTCCTTACCAAAGAAGTCCCGAACAACCTGCTGGATTCTGGGCATCCTCGTCTGACCACCAACCAGGACTACCTCATTTATATCCTGAGGCGAGAGTTTTGCATCCAAGAGTGCCTGCTTAACCGGTGGTATTGAGCGCTGGATCAGATCTTCAACAAGGGATTCCAGTTTTGCCCTGGTCAATCGCATCTCAAGATGGAGTGGGGTCTTGTCCTTATCTGAGGCAATGAAGGGCAAACTTATTGTTGTTTCCATGACTGTGGATAATTCACACTTTGCCTTCTCGGCTGCCTCTTTTAACCGCTGGAGTGCGGTCAAATCCTTACGCAGGTCAATACCGTGTTCGCGCATAAACTCGTCTGCAATATAATTCATAATCCTCTCATCAATGTCGTCACCACCAAGATGGGTATCGCCATTTGTTGATTTCACCTCAAATACCCCTTCTCCAATTTCTAATATTGAAATATCAAATGTTCCACCACCAAAGTCATAGACTGCTATTCTTTCATTCTTCTTCTTATCAAGCCCGTAGGCAAGAGAAGAGGCGGTAGGTTCGTTAATAATCCTCAACACCTCTAAGCCGGCAATCCTGCCCGCATCCTTTGTTGCCTGCCTTTGGGAATCATTGAAATATGCGGGAACGGTAATCACCGCCTTTGTAATCTTCTCCCCAAGATATGATTCTGCCGCCTGTTTTAGATATTGAAGAATCATTGCGGAAATCTCGGGTGGTGAGTATCTCTTACCCATCACCTCAACCCAGGCATCACCATTAGTATGTTCTACAACTTTAAATGGGACACGGTTAATCTCCTGGGGGACCTCACTGTATCTCCGCCCCATAAATCTCTTTATTGAGTAGACGGTATTTTCGGCATTGGTTATTGCCTGCCTTTTGGCAAGGGGTCCAACCAACCTTTCACCCGATTTGGTAAATGCCACAATTGATGGCGTAGTCCTTCCCCCCTCGGGATTGGGTATAACTACCGGATGCCCCCCTTCCATCACTGCAACACAAGAGAAGGTGGTTCCTAAATCAATTCCGATTATCTTTCCCATTTTCTTCACCTCCTTCTATTCTTTCCTCTTCTTTTTTGGTCTCTTCTGAAGTTTCCTTCTCTCTTTGCTTTGAAACCAGCACCCTGGCTGGTTTTATTACCCTATCTCCAACCTTATAACCCTTACTCACCTCTTCAATCACAATATTTTCAGGACGGTCTTCCACCATTATTACACCCAGTGCCTCATGTAAATTCGGATCAAATGGTTCTCCGAGTCCAGAGTACTCCTCAAGTCCCATCGACTTAAGGGTTTCTTTCAATTGTCGCTGGATTATCTCCATTCCTTTATAAAATGGCTCAAAATTACCATTCAATTCAGCACCGGAGAGGGCGCGGTCAAAATTATCCAGCACCGGAATAATCTTCATAAAGAAGTCAACCCTGGCGAACCGCCGGTAATCGTCAAATTCCTTCTCCATCCTTTTGCGGTAATTATCAAACTCAGCCAGTGCCCTTAGGTATTTGTCCTTCAATTCTTTGTTCTCACTCGCAAGTGCCGCGACCCTCTCTTTTAAGACTGTAACCGGACCTTTTTTCATTAAAACTACCTCGCTTTATTTATCCACACAATTTCTACTTTTAGACAACTATTTCAATCGGTGAGTTTATATCCTATTTACCAACCATCAACCTATCAGCAAGGATTTCGGGCAGACCTGCATCAATTATCTTCTGCTGGGCAAGCGGTATATTATATTCAATCCGGATGAATTCAATTGAATTCTTATTGCCGTCATAAATCACATAACATGCCCTGGGGTCTAAATCCCTCGGCTGTCCAACACTCCCCACATTCACAATATACCTGCGTCGGCTGATCACCGGAAAGTGACTATCAGTTATGAAGTCGGTATATCCATTATCATCCTGGTAGATTGCACTGGGGATATGTGAGTGTCCGATGAATAGAAGTTGCTCCGGGAAGAATTTGAATTCATTTTGTAATTCCTCAAAGGAGAGGAGATAATGCCACTTTTCAGGTCGGTCGGCAGACGAATGGACGAGGTGGAGGTTATCGGTCTTGTAAGTAAGAGAGAGTGATTTGAGTTTGTCTGCATTTTCTGGGCTCAAATTTTTCATCGTCCACTCTATCGCGGAAGTGGCGACAGGATTAAAGTTTGAGGTATCAGTCTTTTGCACCGCGGCCCAGTCATGATTGCCGGCAATAGTCACATCCGATTCCTTAAGGCAGAGTTCAATACACTCATTGGGATTTGCACCGTATCCTACCAGATCACCGAGACAAAAGATATTTTTTATTCGCCTTTTTTTAATATCTTTTATCACTGCCTGTAATGCCTCTAAATTGGAATGTATATCACTGATTATCGCTACTTTCATTTTTCCTCTTCTCTTTGGCTCCCCTTTCCAATGGCATCAAGAATACCATTGATAAATTTGCTTGACTCCTCAGTCCCATACTTCTTTCCGATTTCAATTGCTTCATTTATTGTAGCCTCATAGGGGATATCATCAAAATATAATATTTCACAGGTGCCAAGACGAAGGACCAATTTGTCAATCAATGATATCCTTTCATACCTCCAGTTTTTAAGCACCTTGACTATCGCTTGATCGATTGCGGGTAGATTATTAACGGTCCTAAACACAAGTTCCCGACAAAAGTCCCTAACACCGTTCTTGTATCTCTTTTTACTCAAGATGGCATTGATTACTTCCGTGATATCTCCCCCGCTACATTCATACCAGTATAAAATTTTCAGGGCGAGTTCCCGGGCTAATCTGCGACTCATATTAAAATTATTTTGCTCTTCTCATCTGTGCATAGAGGTCAATAAGTTCTAACCCGGTCATCGCGGCATCCCAGCCTTTATTACCCATCTTTGTCCCTGCCCTTTCAATCGCCTGTTCGGTGGTATCCGCAGTAATTATTCCATATATCACCGGAGGTCCTGGTTCAAGATTGAGCTGGGCTATCCCCTTAGCCACCTCATTGGCAATATAGTCAAAATGGGGGGTATCCCCTCTGATTATTGCACCCAAACATAGCACACAATCTAAGTCTGACTCCTTTAATCTTTTAGCAGCCCCGGGAATTTCAAAACTGCCCGGTACCCAGTAAACGAAGATATCCTCTTCGTTTACCTGGTGCCTCCGTAAACAATCAATGGCACCATCAAGGAGTCTTTTTGAGATAAACTCATTAAATCTTGAAACAACCACGCCGAACCTCTTACCCTTACCAATTAAATTTCCTTTTATCTCCTTCATTATACCTCCAAAAATTTATTCTAAAGAATTCTTAAGAACCGCATCGGGTATTAAATGTCCGAGTTTCTCCCTTTTGGTCTTTAAATAATGGAGATTATATCTATGGGGAGCAAAGATTGGAATCTGCTGGGTAACCTTCAATCCATAGCCTTCAAGACCGATAATCTTCTTTGGGTTATTGGTTAACAACCTAACTGAGGTGAGACCTAAATCAGCAAGAATTTGTGCCCCAATCCCGTAATCCCTTAGGTCCGGGGGATAACCCAAGGCCAGATTTGCCTCAACTGTATCAAGCCCTTTTTCTTGTAATTTATATGCCCTGAGTTTATTGACCAGCCCAATACCCCTCCCTTCCTGCCTCATATATAGAAATACACCACTTCCGTTCTTCGCAATCATGGCTAATGCCTTATCAAGCTGGTCGCCACAATCGCAGCGCAAGGAATGGAAGACATCGCCAGTCAGACATTGTGAATGAACCCGAACCAGGACATTTCTCCTTCCCCGCACATCACCGCGGATGAGGGCAATATGGTGTTCACCGGTAATTTTATCCTCATATAAGCTCAGTCTGAATTTACCATACTTTGTCGGTAGTTCTGTCTCCAGGATTTTTTCAACAAGTTTCTCCTTTTTTCGGCGATACTCAATTAAGTCCCTTATTGTTATTATCTTCAGATTAAAATTTTTTGCAATCTTTTTGAGTTTGGGAAGTTTTGCCATATGACCATCTGAATCCATTATCTCACACAAAACCCCGGCCGGATAGAGTTCAGCAAGACGTGCCAGGTCAATGCTCGCTTCAGTATGACCGGCGCGCCGAAGCACACCCCCTTCCGTGGCACGCAGAGGAAAGATATGACCCGGACGGGCAAGGTCCTCAGGCCGCGTCTTTTCATCAATCAATACCTTAATTGTCCGGGCACGGTCAAAGGCAGAAATTCCGGTGGTTGTTCCCTTTTTTGCATCAACGCTGATTGCAAATGGTGTTCCCTGGAGGGCAGTGTTGTCGCTGACCATTACTGGAATCTTTAGTTCCTCAAGCCTCTTTGCAGTAAGCGCCACACAGATAAGACCCCTTCCATGCTGTGCCATAAAATTGATAAGCCGGGGCGTGACCTTCTCGGCGGCGGCAATAAAATCTCCTTCATTTTCACGATTTTCATCATCCACCACGATTACCGGCTTCCCCTTCTTAATTTCTTTAATTCCTTCTTCAATCCTTGCTATCATCACAGATATTTTATTGAAATTTCGCAAAAAGTCAACTATAATGTTAACTTAGATTACTCACACTGATTTTAGTTAAATTCGCTCGGA
>CBFGJQ010000006.1:0-6587 GCA_965649095.1 Caldifarciminota bacterium
AGACCATCCTTGATTTTGTCCTTTTGAATCTCCAATTTTACCTGAGTAGTATTACTTCCTTGGTCTGCCTGAAACCATCCCCCTCGATCTGCACGAAATATACACCAGATTGAAGTTTGATACCACGGTCATCTGTGCCATCCCAGATAATGTGGTCTGATAGTCTTGTAGTCAGTTCGTCCCATCGTCTTACCAGGCGACCAGAAGCATCATAGATTTTTAAAATGGGTGGCAGTCCATTATATTGCGTGGTGGAGTAATAAGCAGGAAGATTTTGGGGATTGGGGACTCTCAATTGAGAGGTGGTGCCGGGAATTAGGAAGTTAATACTTACAGCATTCCGGAAGGGGTTTGGTGAGATTTTTAAATAGGAATCACGGTTGTAGGAAGGCGCAATTTGTGCCTCATTTATCCCAACATTATCTCCAATCATCCAAATTCCTAAGTTCCCATTTCCTATGTTGTCTAAGGAGTCAGTCCTTCCTGTAGCGATGAAGGTATTATTTTGCCAGCCCCGGGTCGTTGCGGCAGTGAAATTCCATCCGGAAGAACCCCAACTCAGTGACCAGAGGATGTTCCCGAGCGAATCTGTTCTAATAAACCGGCATTTCTTATCACCGAAAGTGATGAAATATCCACCGTCTTGGGTCAGGGCAAGGTTGATACCCTTTGGCAAAAATGTGCCGGTTTCACCCACAGGATACCATTTTGACCAGATGATGTTGCCGCCTGGATTGATCTTTATAAGAAGCCCGGCATATTGTGGGTCAAAACTATAGTACGCCCTCCCCGCGATGATAAAGTTGCCATCCGGGGTCTGCTTGATATCACAGCCCCAACCTTCATAATTGTATATCCTTGTCCATATTGTATCACCATTGGAATCGGTCCTTATGGCAAATATTCTCCCGCTCTGCTGCCCTCCGATTTCCTGTGCGTAGCCAGTAATAAGATATCCCCCATCAGAAGTCGGTAGAACCGCGTATCCACCATCACGGATGGGATAGGGACTGCCGAACCTCTTTGTCCAGAAAGTATCGCCATTAGCATCGGTCTTTATTAGATAAATGTCTGTATAGTCAAGTCCTGAACCACCATACTGAGTTTCGCCGGTGATGATAAATCCATTATCAGATGTCTGTTCAACCCAACATCCCCAATCCTGAGCGGGGCCACCATAGAATTTCACCCACAGAATATTCCCTGAGCCATCGGTCTTTAGAAGTCGGACATTGCCACCTGAAGAACCACAGATAACAAATCCACTGTCCTGGGTCGTGACAATTGAGCGACCACCAATATAGCGGGTCCATATTGTATCGCCATTTTGGTCTATTTTATATAATCTCTGATGTTCAAGGACTATGTAATTGTTATCGTATGTTCTCTCAACATCCTCCCCTTCTTCCAAAACCCCTTGCTGACCGTATATCTCTGTCCATAAGAGAACTTGGGCAGAGGCAATAGATAAACAGAGATTAAACAGAATGAGCCCGGTAGCAATCTTAGTCTTGTAAGGCATTTTCACCCCTTTCTTACTTTAACAAAATAATCTTTATAGGTTCTCTGTCATCTTTTCCTTTTATAAAGTAGATACCTGCGGCTGATGGATTAGAAACCATCTTACCCATTATATCGTAAACCTCTATCCCCAAGAGATTGTTTCGGAATAACGCAGGTCGTCTTGCCCCCAATTTTTCAATTGCCTTGTTTCCCCTTTCAACTATACCCGGGGCAGCCATAATTTCGAAGGCAAATGGAGTAAGACAAGTGGCTGTATCCTGGGTTGTTGTTAGCGTATATCTGATGTAGCAGTTTGTAGAAGGGGTTGTATTCTCGGGAATGTGCCACTGGTGCCGGCCATTATTGATAAGGTTCTGGGCGATTATCTCCCAGGGGCCGGAAGGACCATTTACCGAGAGTTCAAGTTTTACAGAGCCCAATTCATAACCCGGTGGAATAGCACAGACCCAGTCTATGAAATGGACTGAGCCGGCAAAGAATCTTTCCCGTCCACGCGGAAATACTGGTTTGATGAATAGTGATTCTGGAATTGTTGTTTCTTTATAGGCATGGATGTGGTTGATACCATTGGGATAATTATCGGTATTTACAACTACTATATCTGGATAACCATTATGGTCAAAATCTCCGACCCTAAAGTTGCGTGGTAGTCCTTGCGGGATCTGGACAGTGGCAACCTCAAACCAGTATGTGCCATTTCCATAATTTTTGAAGATAGAGACCACCTGGTCACCCAAAGCGCACAGGTCAATGAATCCATCAATATCAACATCAATCAACTGCGTATGGATATAGGCACCATTCGGTGGTAGATTATATGAGGCGTTTACCCATCTGTTGAGGGATTGATTATATTTCCATATTTCAACACCACCCTGGTCATTTACCCTTGAAAGTTCAAGCCAGCCATCATTGTCAACATCACCCAGGGAAATTCCGTAGTATCCCCATGGGTATGATGGAGGTAGTCCTACATTATTCATCACCCAGTTGCCTGTCCCATCGCCGATGTAGATAGTGCCGAGTTCACAGGTCGCGGCAAAGTCCACATTGCCATCTCTATTAATATCTCCAAAGACAAAATCGCTTGTGCCTACATTGACCGTAGAATTCGGGATACCATAGGTATGTTGCCAGTAGCCATTCCCCTGATTTAAGAATGTATAAACACCACCATCTATACAATCAAAGGAGATTGTTCCAAGGTCTAATAAGCCATCGTTATTGATGTCAGCAAAATCACAGTCAAACAATCCTTTCGTAAAGCCGGGGCTGGATAACCCATCATCATAAGGGGTCCAGTTAAGGCCGGTTCCATCACCAAGCGCGACCTCAAGGTATTCATTACCCAGGTCATTGCCAGAATAGTTGTGGTGGATTCCATAGGCGAGGTCTATATTTCCATCGTTATTTACATCTCCGAGTGCACAACCACCATAACCAAAATATCCCAACATATAAGATGACCAGTTTCCTGCCCCATCCCCAAACCAGATAAGGATTCCGCTCTCAGTAGCACCAGCAATCAATGGATTACCGTGGTCGCCTAAGGATACTATATCTACAAAACCGTCTTTATTGATGTCCCCTAATTTAAGACCAGTTTTCCCTAACTCCCATATTGGTGTCTCAAGTCCATTTGAAGATTCGGTGTAGGAGAGGGCAGAAGATATTGAAACTATGGTTATAATTGCAAGTATAACTTTCATCTGACCCCCTATTTTATGTAGATTATCTTCTTTTTTACGGTCATAGATTCAGAACGGGCGACAATAAAGTATGTTCCACCGGAGAGATTACCGGGCAAATGTATTTTATGTTCTCCAAAAATCCTTTCTCCGGCGAGGAATCTCCCTATAAGTCTGCCGGTGATATCAAACATTGAGATATCCACCTTGAGCGGGGTGCTGGTAAAGACCGTAAGTGAAACACCAGTTCCCTTCTGCCCAATTATTGTTGGACCGGTAATCTTTAAAGGTATGGGATGAACATATTCGCTTCTCGGGCCTTCGCTAATTCCGAGTCCTTCAATTTTTGTAGTAAACTTTATTGCACTCCCATTCTTTATCCACTGCCCATAAGGGTCAAGGGTGTCATTATAGAAATACTGGATGCCGTATATTTCCATTGGATTCTCAATGCCGGTTGTGTAGTCAGTTTGCAGAGGTTCAAGGAGATATTGAAGAACAATCTCCCCATCCCCGGTTGGTGTTTGATGGTAAGCCGGGTCATATAGAATAACCTCAAATTTCTCACGCACAGAGGGATAGCCATAGTGGGCGATGCTATCATATTCAATTATGAAGATATGGTCGGAAGGATTGTAGTAATACCATATTGGCCTCTGTGGATTTGCCGGATTCAAATCATCCCAGAGCGGGGCGACCATAGCAGAAGGTCCATCTATATCAGGAATCTTTGAATTTGATGCATCGTTTGAACCCTCAAGGAAAGAGAGAAGTCCATTTGCGCAGATATAAATCTGATTGAAGTTCTGATTGTAGTATTTGAAGGTGAAGGGTAAGGCAATCTGCTGATAGCCATCATCAGAAAGATAAAGGGCTGTGCCCAGGTTTTGGAGTTCAATCCAGTTGAATCTCGGGGCATTGGCATAATATAGTGTGTCATATTCATTATCAAGTGCATAATAACCATAAGGGTCTGGCCCGGAAAAGTGCGGGAATCCCAATATCACCTCAAAGGTATCAACGAATGTATAATTGGCATTATTCCCGTAGGCAGTGAGCACAAACCTTGCCTTCAAACCCGAGGGCCAGAGGGGGGCAATGCTGAAGCGGAAACCATCACCTTCAGAGATGCTACCCCGTGGCATATTCCCGTATGAGGAAAAATTGTCTTGAATCGTTATCCCGGTATCCAGGACACTGAGGAATGCTACTACATTCACAACATTGGCACCGAGATTTTTTAATGTAACCTTCATATCCACGGTCTCACCGGGCTCGGGCCAGGCATTTCCATTCCCACCCGGTGGATTGTCGGTTATAATCTTACCGGTTATCCGTAAGTAAGGGTCGGAGATAGATGGCGAATAAAGGACCGAATTCAGGGCATTGGTCCTTCCCCACCCATAGTCATTATTGGGGAATGGCTCCCCTTGCTGGGGTTTATCTGCATAGTCAAGAACCATTGAATATGTCCAGGTAAAGTCGGTATTCAAGTATGGATTCTTTTCCATAAGGAGGGCAAGAACCCCGGCAATTGCGGGGGCTGAGAATGAAGTGCCACTACACCAGGCATACTGCCCATTCAGGTATGAAGATAGGACACTATCACCGGGGGCGGAGATATTCGGCTTGATTCTATTCCAGTCCTCCCTTGGCCAGTATATTGGCGCAGTATAGGGGTAGATATTGAGGGTCGGACCCCTTGATGACCAGTAGGGAACATCATCATTTATATCCGTCGCGCCGACACCAATCACTGTAGGATAATCACCGGGGGAGAGTGGCCCGGCAGGACCAGCATTACCAATACTGAATACCGGGATAATGTCAATCGCCCTGAGATTCAATATTACATACCAGAAGGACATATCACCCTGAGGACCACTCCAGGAGTTGCTTATCACCTTTACATCCGCACCTGAATCTGCCTTTATTGCATAGAACCACTCAAAACTCTCCATAATCCGCACGTAGGTTATTCCTCCTGTAATATCAACAACCTTTGCGGCCGCAAGTTTAGCACCCGGGGCAACACCGATATCGTATGTAAATGGACCGTTACCGTCTCCACCACAGATGATTCCTGCCACTGGAGTGCCATGGCCATAATCATCATAAGGATAATTGTTATGGTTGACTGCATCATACCACCAGCCTGACCACTTATTCTGTAGTGCCGGATGGGTCGGTTCAAAGCCTGAGTCAATAAAACCGATGATGATATTATTCCCGGTATAATAGTTCCAGGCCGAATCCGCCTTTATCTTGCTGATATTCCAGGAAGGTGTCCTCACCCCAATCATATCAGCCTTGTTTACCTTCCAATCCGGGATGGTCAGCACCGGCTCAATATCAACATAATCAACCTCCGGCAGATTTGCCAATGCCTCTATAACCGCTCTTCTTGCTCTGACTGAAATTGAATTATTCAACCAGAAAGTTCTGTATTCTTTGATGGCTTCAGGATGGTTTTGAATGAATGTGATTACCGATTTCTGGCTCCGGTCTGCGGTCTCTTTGAGTAGCGCCATCTTCTCTTTATACCTTCCCTTTCCAAGGCTGTTCAGGTCCACCCTCTGCGCGATGTAGACAACCACATCAATGTATTCCCCTGGCTGGCTCTTTTCCATCTTTACCCTCAATTCGGGGGTGATGGTTCCAGCCCAGAGGATGTTGAATATTAAGATGGGTATTATCAGCTTCATTTCTTATCTCCTGATAAATATGAACTTATTCCTGTAGATTTCATTCTGGCAATTAACAAGTAAAAAATAGGTCCCGGACGAAAGATTTGATGGATTGAGGTTGATGTAGCCATTTTTATCAGGCAAGAAGAAATTAGATGAGAAGACCCTCCTTCCAGTCGGGTCATAGATAGAGACCGCAATATTGCCTGAAGACGGGAGATTCATTCTAAGTGGAATATTACCGGAGCAGATACCCGGGACAAAGACGCGCCCTTGATTACTCCGGGCCTGAGAAGGAGTCTCCTCAATGCCGACATAGGTATCAAGTCCAAAGACAATCCAGTCCTTGTTGCTGGAGGAATTCGGATTTGATGACCAGCCTCCCACATAGACCTTACTGTTTACACCTTCAGTAATGCACATACCCCAATCACTATAGCCCCTTACGGGATGGAGATAGATATATCGGAATGAACCATCGGTCCGCATAGAGATAACAGGAATATGTTTCTTACCCAGGGTATCGACCACAATCGCGGTTGCATATAGATAGCCATCCTGTCCATAGATTATTGGACAGCCCATGAATGAGACATAACCACCACTTATATCCTGGTGCCAGCGCAATTGACCATCCGTGGTGAGTGATTGGATGCGCATTCCATGGCCATCCCCTGAACTCAAATAC
>CBFGJQ010000007.1:0-6571 GCA_965649095.1 Caldifarciminota bacterium
CTTACCACTCTCCTTTGCCTTGGTAATGATATAGGCAACAACCCGCCGCTCCTCACTCTTTATTGTAAGGAGTTTAATCTGCTCATCGGCATTTCTTAATCTCTTCGTGAGCGTTTCTAAGATATACTCAATGAGTGGATTCTCCCGAATCTTTGCCTTGAATGTCTCTTTATCAATTATCAAAAGGGAAGTGGGAACGATTGCCGTGGCGGTTGCCGAACGCGGAGAGCCATCAATTATTGCCATCTCGCCAAAGAAGTCACCCTCTTTCACGACTGCCAGGACCCGCTCATCGGGACCTCTCCCCTTGGTTATCTTTATCTGTCCTTCTTTTATGAGATACATAACATCACCCTTATCACCTTCATTAAATAGTATCTCACCACTGTTCAATCTCTTTTCCATCCCTTCAACCATTTAGACCTCCTTGCGGCTTTTAAACACTTCTCCCCCTATGGGAGAAGGAATTTGTCTGCGCCTGGGGTGACTTGAACACCCAACCTACGGATTCGTAGTCCGTCGCTCTATCCAGTTGAGCTACAGGCGCTAACAGATGGTCTATGGGTATGGCACTTAGCCTTTGAAGCATCAACCAAGCCCAACAACCAATCCCTTTTCTCAAATCCTAATCCATCAACCATCTTTTAATGTGGACATCGTTCCTCACCCTTTCTGCAGATATTATATCTATTTTTTTCTTTTAGTCAATTGACCTCTTTTCTAAGGACCTCTTCAATCCTATCAATTGCCCAAACTAATTCCTTCTTTTTGATTACTAAAGGTGGGGCAAAACGAATCACATATTTATGGGTTTCCTTGGCAAGTATCCCCTTTTCCATCAATCTCTCGCAATAAGGCCTTGCCCTTCTGAACAATTCTACTCCAATGAGCAATCCCTTCCCCCTAACCTCTTTGATGACTGGACTTTTTATCCTCTTCAGTTCATTGACAAACCAATTACCAAGCTTCTCCGCCCGCGCTGGCAATCTCTCTTCAATAATCACATCCAGTGCTGCGATACCAACTGCACAAGCAAGGGGATTTCCACCAAATGTTGAACCATGGTCTCCTGGTTTAAAGACATCCATTATTTCATTATCACATAAGATTGCCGAGATTGGATAAAATCCGCCGCTCAATGCCTTTCCCACAATCAATATATCCGGTCTTATATTGCTATATTGATAGGCAAACATTTTACCAGTCCTGCCCAGTCCCGTCTGAATTTCATCCAAGACTAACAAAACCTTCTTTTCTTTACAGATTTTGTAGCACTGGCGTAGATAATCATCATCAGGAACGATTACCCCGCCTTCCCCCTGTATCGGCTCAACGAGGAAGGCAACGGTATTTCCAGTAATCGCCCTTTTTAATGCAGCGGGTTTATTATAAGGAATAACCTTAAATCCCGGGGTGAATGGACCAAATCCATTGCGATACTGTTTCTCAGAGGAGAAACCCACAATGGTTGTTGTCCGACCATGAAAATTGTTTTCACATACGATTATCTCTGCCCTATCGTCCTTTACCCCCTTCTTATAATATCCCCATTTCCTTGCCGCCTTGATTGCCGTCTCAACCGCCTCGGCTCCCGAATTCATTGGCAATGCCTTCTCGTAGCCGGTAATACTACAGAGTTTTTTTAAAAAAGGACCAAATTGGTCATTATGGAATGCCCTTGATGTGAGGGTCAAAATTTTAGCCTGTCTTTTTAGGGCACTGAAAATTTTGGGATGGCAATGCCCCTGATTCAACGCCGAGTAGGCACTGAGCATATCAAGGTATCTCCTTCCCTCAACATCCCAGACCCATACCCCGCTTCCCCTCTTTAAGACCACGGGAAGGGGTAGGTAATTTTTAGCACTATATCTGTTGATAATTTCAATATGCTCATTGCTCTTCATTATCCTCCTTTCAATTATCTTTTGACACCTACCATCAATAAATTATACAAAGCCAGTTGCCCAATAAAAATTGAACCCTGCCAATTAAGAGGCTAACCCGCGCCATCACCGTATAGCCAAATGATGCACCAAATCCAATCATAATAAAGATAATGCCTGTCCTTGAGGCAACCTTGAGGATTCCTTTAGGCTCCTTAGAGAAGAAGAAATAGATAACTGTGCAGATAACACCCAAGAGAATTATTAATGATGATATACCTTCACCCGTCCTGTAAAAGCTTGCAGGCGTGACCACCGTCCCTTCAAGTTGTTTGAAGATAAAACCTTCAAGATTTGCCGGAATTGATATACCGGCACCCCAGCCAATCATAAATCCTATGGGAATACGAACCAGATAAGAGATTTTTGGAATGAATTTTGTAAAATATAATAGCCCGAGCAATAATGGGATGAGATATAAAAAGTTGCCCTCTTTCAATGGTTCAAAAAGATTTGGTTTGAGTGCCTGATGCCAGTAAAAGACAATATAGTATCCATTTGCCACACCAACAAATAGATGTTCGGCGAATTTATAGAATGGATTGTCTTTATAAAGAAATGAGAATACCATAAGGGTCAACAATGCAGCAAACCATACCCAGGGGTCAGGACTCATTTAGCCGCTTCCTTTCTTGTAGCAAGATAGCCGATATTTCCAATAAGAATGAGAAGGATTATCAGGAGGTGGACAAGGGTCTGTGAGTTCATCGCCGTCTCAGCCTTACCCGTTTCTGTAGCATAACCATATCTCACAAGCAGATTCTCATATTCTGCAGCCCCCTTCATTCCGGACATCATACCCGAAAACTGCCCGGTTTGCAGAAATGGATAGTATTTTGGTGCCATTACCGCCGTAAGCCCGGCCCCAATTTTAACCCCATATCTTGTCTGGGCATATAAAATCCATTCCTGGGGATAGTCTCCTGCCGCAAGGATAACCGCAAGGGCAACATCCTTGTAATTTAAGACCCTCCTCAATAAGGGGAGGGTATCTGTCACATTATCAAAGTAGTCCTTCGGAAAGACACCGCAGACCCTCTCCCCCATTTCAATGAGGGCGGCAACCCTGCCCGATTTCCATCCCAAGTAGACATAGTCCCGACCATAAATTATTGAATCATCTCTGGAACGCGCCCTTAGATTAAATTCATTTACAACGGTCTTGAATGCCTCAACCGCCAGCCCGGGTGCCTGGGGGTCAAAAGAGAGTCCAAGCACGGGAATCCTCCTTCTGAAGCAGTGCCGGAGCAGGGCAATCGCCATTGGATGACATTCGGGCATAGTCTGGGGTGTGTAGTCAATTGAGAGCATTACCGCCTTATCATTAGATGGAATCCCTTCAATGAATTTGAAGAGCCGCTCGGTCTGGGGCATTATATTCTGGGGGATTTTAATCTTCATAAAAAAGGGCATAATCACAAATATTGTGAGCAATAAATAGATTATCCTCCTCTCAATGTGCGCAACTATCTCAAACAGACGCATACCTATTCACCACCTAACCATGACCGTTCAATCCCCAATATAATCTTCAAGGCGGTGGCAATTGAACCGAAGGCGACCCCAAAGATTATACCCCTTTGTGATGCCATATTGGGAACGCGCATAATCCACTCGGCAAGCATTGGAAAGTGGGGGTGGAAGTATTGTCCGATGGGCATAAAACCAAGCATCACAATGAATGCAGAAATTAATAGGATGCTTGCCTCAATATTTCGTATCCGAAATGCACGGTAGGCGGCTGATGCCATATAATATGCTAAAAGGGCGAATAGTGTTGAGCCGAGCGGGGTAAGGACATTGAGAAAGACCTTTTGATACAAGGAATCGGGACTAATACCAAAGAGGAGTCCCAGAAGCGCCATCAGGGTCATACTGATGAGGGTAATTAAACTATAGCCCCAGTCTGATTTCCCCCTCTTTATCCTTTCAATATGATGATTTACCAGATTTCCAATTCCTAAAATCAGGGCAAATGCCGAGAGGATAACAACCCATTTATTCATTATGCTATTAAATCCCACAGAAATTGGGTGGGGCACGAAGAACTGAATGACCATCAACAGACCCATTATAGAACAGATAATTAGTGGCAGTTGCCTCTTCATTCTACCCTCAAAAATGGTGTAAGATTCAGATTAAAAAATGATAATAAAGTAAGAGAGACCAAGATCAACAATACCAGAAACTTTCCCAAATCCTGTGCCCTTAAAGAACCAACCAGAACCGGCTCACGTGAGAGATATGCCGAGGCAGCATAAACCTCTTCACCGAGCAGTGTATAATCACAGGCAGTTACAAAAAATGGTAATTGGAGGACCTGGTCCGTTCCTGCAATCTGAACTGCCCCGATCTGGTTGCCGGTCTCTGCTATTAGCAATGATTCAGCAAAGAATGGACCGATAAAGAAACAGGCGCCGGGGCGTTCCCTTAAGATTATCCCATTTATTGCCCCGGCATAGCCAAACTGGGATTCGGTTAGATAACGGACATAATCATCTTTATACTTCTCAATCCTACCCTGATTCAGGAATGCTTCCTGAACAATCTCACGGGCAACGGTAAAGACGACCGGATAGCAGTTCACCGTAATGAGAGGAGTATCATACATCGCAACCTTCTTTGCCACCTCACCGAGGATATTCATTGAGGCAATCGTTGAAGGGAAGTCAATATCACCGAGTCCCGGTACATAAAGGATTGGCCTTCCCATCTCGGTAGCCCGGCCAATTGCCTCATCAACGGCATCAAGACCACTAATTTTTCTGATGAAGATTTTCTGACCAGCCTCTGCCCGGCGGACAAAATAGACTAAAAGGATGGTAAAGATTATTCCCGCAATGAGGATATTCAAACGACCGGTATGGAAGAATTGTGCTGAAGAATGGATGCCATTACTCGGAAGAGAATAATAGAGCGTATCACCCTTCACTGTGGCAATACGATAAATATAATTCTCTGCATCAACAGCACTGTTATCCTCAAATTCACACTTTAACCTGCCGGTAAAACCAATCTTTTTGAATGTGGTATCAGGTAGTGTCTGCCGGAAGATTATATAACCATCTATGGTTGTATCAGAGACCGGCTTCCAGGATATTAATATAGAACCGCCTCCATCATTAGGCCGGTCCCTGGCAACGACACCACCGGGAGAAAGGAAGAAGGTAACCAAGAGAAGAGACACATACTATTTTAGTCAAAAAAATGGATATGTCAACGAAGATACGCTCCTTACCTCCCCCTAATTTTTAGATGATTTGGAAAAGGGAAGAGGACTCAAGAAATCTCAGGTATTGATTTTTTATAAGTTCAATATATAATTTTTAATAGTGAAGTTCCCTCGCCTCAATAAGGACCTGATTGCCCTTGTCGATAAAACGCCCCCGACACGCGACCGGTATGTTGATTTCTTGAGGGCTTTTAGTATTATCGTCGTGGTTATCGGGCATTGGTTAAGTGCGGTAGTTATCAAAAATGGAAATGGCATCCGGGTGAATAATGCAGTGGGGATGATTCCCAATTTATGGATTGTAACCTGGATTTTGCAGGTGATGCCCCTGTTCTTCTTCGTAGGTGGTTTCTCCAATGCCCGCACGGTCAATTCCTTAAAAAATAAGGGAAGACCCGGGCCGACATTCTACCGAAGGCGTATGGTGCGACTCCTCAGACCAACGGTCGTCTTTTTGATAATCTTTATTGCGTTAATCATCTTTTTAATCCTTTTTTTCCCGGATTGGGGGAGATACCGAATGGCAATAATCGCTACAATTGGTCCATTGTGGTTCATTGGAGTCTACCTTTTTGTTACATTCCTGGCGCCGCTTACCTTAAAAATACATACAAAAAGAAGGTCTTTGCTGCCCCTGACTCTTTTGGCCGCTACCGCCATAGTTGATTTCGTAAGATTCAAATCTGGCATATCACTAATTGCCTGGTTAAATGTTCCATTTATCTGGCTCTTTGTCCATCAGATTGGATATTTTTATGAAGATGGGACACTTGTCAATCTCCATTTAAGATGGAAGGTCGCCACTGCGGCGGCCGGGCTTTCTGGTCTTATTCTCCTCACCAATATGGGAGTTTATCCTAAGAGTATGATTGGAACCGGTTTTGAGAAACTCTCAAATATGAATCCACCCACAATCTGTATAATCTTTCTTTCAATCTGGCTCATTGGGCTTGCAATGTCCCTTAGAGAGGGGGTAAATAGATGGCTCAATAATAATAGATTCTGGCTTCTTGTTGTCCTTGTCAATAGAAGAATTATGACCTTATACCTCTGGCACCTCACCGCCTATGCAATCGTATTTTTAGCACTATATCAGTTCGGCCTTGGGCACCATACCCTTGATAATGTGAGATTATGGTGGCGGGAAAGGCCGATATGGGTAATAATGCCGGGAATAATCTTATTCTTCTTGATAAAGATCTTTGGCCGATTTGAGTCAGCAGGTATGAAAGAGGGAGGATAGGATGAATTCAATTTATGAGGCATTTACAGAGGCAGTAAGAAAGTATCCGCAGAATATCGCATTACAGTATAAGAGAGAAGGGAAGTGGCAGACGATTTCCTATCAGGAATTGGATTGTAGCGTCCGCTCGGTAATCAGTGCCCTAAGAGATTT
>CBFGJQ010000008.1:0-6549 GCA_965649095.1 Caldifarciminota bacterium
TGTTGCCTGCACCTTTCCCATTTTAATCCGGTAGGGAATCCTGCCCCACCACGACCGCGTAGACCAGATTCCTTGATTTCTTTTATAATCTCTTCCGGGGTCATCTTTGTCAATGCCTTTTCAAGCGCCTTATAACCTTCAAACGCAATATATTCATCTATATTTTCAGGGTCTATGCGACCACGGTTGCGCAAAACAATCAACCTCTGAAGTTTGAAAAATCCAATATCACTCATCTTTGGAACCGGCACAGCTTCTGACGGGGGTATATAAAGAAGTTTTTTGGCAGGTCTCCCTTTTATTAGATGTTCTCCTACTAAGTATGGAACATCCTCTTTTTTGAGCCGCTGATAGAATATACCATCAGGCTGGACAACAAGAATGGGTCCTCGTTCACAGAATCCATTACAACCGGTAGAAATTACTGCAATCTCGTCTTGTAACTTTCGTTTATTGATTTCTTTTATCAGTGCCTCTTTTACCTCATAAGAACCACCTGCAACACAACCGGTCCCAGCACAGACCAGAAGATGCATTCTATAGGTTTTCAAGAAAACCTCCTTTCTACAAGATAGTCAAAAGGTTATGGTTAGGAAGCTGGTTTTTTTTACTTAAATGTTCCAGCATCTTAACCCAATTACCATCTTTAATGTGTTGTTTCACTCCCCACCGCAAGGGCATATTCAGTCACAATCTTGCCTTTCATCACATGCTCAGCAAATATCTTTTTAATCTTTTCCGGGGTCAGATCCACATACTTTACCGGTGGTTTATCAACAAGTTCAACAGTTGCCATTGGCTCTCTACTACACAGACCAGCACAACCTGACGTTGTGACAATCACATCGGTCGCTTTTTTCTTTTCAACCTCTGACATCAGTGTTGTCAGTATATCCCTGGCACCAGCTGCAATGCCACATGTCCCCATATGGACTGTTATCCTTGCCCTTGCCTTACCTTCTCTTAAAATTCTTGTCTTTGCGACTTTTTCCCTTATCTTTTCAAGGTCGCCGATTTTAAGTTTTTTCATTGCTAATCTCCTTTCTTCTTTCATCTTTGCAAGGCTAAAGCCTTGCCCTACAACAATTTTTTTTATTTGGCATATAGGGCAAACCTTAAAGTTTGCTTAAGTTTATGTAGCGTCCATCTTTAGATGGACGATTACTACATCAAATAGATTCGTCCAGTTAAAACTGGACGCTACAAATGAATTTAACAAAAATCGGTTAATCATATTTACCAACTTTTATCTCTTTAAGCCTTGAAGCAATTTCCTTTCTTAAAAATTTTATTACCTCGGGACTGTTTATCGGAATCCCATCTAATGATTCTTTTATCTCTTCTGTATCAAGCCTGAAGCATTTACTGTCTTTGCAATGTTCATAGATAAGATTTATATCATTCCCTCTGGTTCCAATCAGTGCGATAATCGTATCACACATATTGCCAACTGGCTTTCTATCAATATGATTGTATGCCATCACCGCTTCCACGATGGTACCTTTTCCTTTTTTTGATTTTATCCCAATCTCTCCTTCTGCTTCTTTAACTGACTGGGCAAAGAGTGATAATCCTAAACCAACCCGCCGAACGGTCTTTGTTGTATAAAAGGGGTCAAGGACTCTTTTTAGGGTACTTTTGTCCATCCCTTTTCCATTATCCTTTATTTTAATCTTCAAGAGATTTTTTTTAATATCCTCATCAATCAGAATTTCAATCTCGGTTGCCCCAGCATCTATTGAGTTTTCAACGATATCTAAGATATGTAGCGACAGATCCTGCATAGACCCTTAGTTAAAAGTCAAAGGGTTATGGCAACGATGCCCCTCTCGTTTAAAGGTTTCGGTAACGATGCTAAAAAACCGTTGCCTTTTGACGAATAACGATATGGGCTTCGTAACCCTAAACCGTGACCATTTTTCTGCCATCTTCATTCCTAAGGGCTTTTTTTATTTCAGAAAGTGTTGGTTTTGGGAGATAAAAGTTTGTTGTTGCCTTTCCAATATCCTCAAGATAATGGGCATCAGAACTGCGGATAACCGGATATCTTTTTATCTCAGGGAATTTTTTATGCGCATCTTCAACCGTTAGATCAGTTGATATCTCAACCGCGTCAATCTCTAAGTCTTCAGGGATAAAACCTAATTGACCAATTAAACTATAACTCGCACGGTCAATGTGGGAAGCGATGGCAATGCCATTCAGGTTATGAATTTGGTTAATGACCTCTTGAACTCCCAGATTTGTCGCTCCTATCAGCAACCTTTCGTTATATCCCTCAACTTCATCGTATTCATTTGCAATTATCTGCTCACCAAAGAGTTCAGGATTATTCTTTTCTTTTGGTAAGGCAGAATATACCATTTCCTGCAGTTTAAGAACCTGCTTTGCATTATCAAAAAGACAGAAAATATGGACTTCCTCTTTTGTGCAGATTTCCATACCGGGCAGGACTGTTATTGGCGGACTATCCCTACAAATCAAATTTGCGGCATTAATCGTGTATTGCACATTCTCTGCTGAATTGTGGTCACATATTCCAATTAAGTCCAGCATCTTAGACATAGCCCTTTCCACTATCCGCTTCGGTGACATCGTCAAATCTCCACAAGGGGAGAGGCAGGTATGGATATGTAAGTCCGCCCGGAAGCATCTTAGCATGACAGAATAAGGATATCAGAATAACAGAATATCAGAAGGTTTTCAAAACCTGCTATAGGTTTTTTATTGAATCTATCATTGGCAATATCTTCTTTTACGAAAAAATCTTTTTTTAATTTTTCCTGATAATCTGAAATTCTGGTATTCTTCATCCTGATTCCCTGATACTCCGATATACTACTATTTTTTTGTAGTTCCTATTCCCATTTCATACAGCCTTCCTACAATCTCAAACCCAGACAAATCTGTCATCATAATCGGAATCTTCTCCTGTTCTGCTTTTTTAATCGTCTCAGGTTCTGGTTTACGACCGCCAGGGATGATTATACCCGAAACTTCTTTCAACACCGCTACCGCCACAATATTGGGATGGGTCTGTAAAGTTATCCATATATCACCCTTTTTTGTATTTGCCATTACATCACTTAAGAGGTCACTTACATAGCCTCCCGTGACGGATCGATCAAGGTGCTCATCTCCGCATAGTGCTTGTAATTTTAGTTTTTTCACTATTACCAATAATTTAATTTCTTGTCGCGTAGCCATTCAAACCCCTTTCTTCCTCATTCTGAATCAAGTTCAGGACAGGCTCTTAATCCTCTCCCTTCAAGGGAGAGGGAATGGTGAGGGTCTCGCAAATTATTCTCCTAAAAAAACGCATTTACCAACCGTGAGTCCTGATTCACCTCGGACAAGATCCTCCGCAAATGACTCGCAGTCCGGTGCACCGCAGACCCCACAATTTATGCCAGGTAGATTCTTTAATATCCGCTCTTTCTTTCTCAATTTCTTTATCGCCTCATTCTTATCAGGGTCAAGGGGTGGAAATGGTTTTGGTTGTATGTCCCGTTCAAATGAGAAGAAATTCTTTTCGAATAATTCTTTTGCATAATTGATGTCAATGCGGTTCTTTCCGCCAAACTTTCTTATCAACTTTAGGGTGTGGCTTTTAGCAAGGAATCTATTCTCTACAGTCAATGGTCCGCCAATACAACCATCCGGACAGATCAAACATTCAAGATATTCAATGTTCTTTATCCTTCCAGATTCTACATCACCAAGAATGTTTATTGTATCATAGACACCGGAGACTGCAACCGAGGCATCCTGTTTTATTCCTCTGATTTCACCACCCGAGATTGCCCAACCAATGCCAATGCCACTTACCTGACTCTGTGTTTGAAGTATGAATCTTTTTTCTTTCTTTTTTAACTGTGTCATTATTTGATTATAGATTTCTTTAATAGAAATTGCACCATCAAGATGTGATTTTTCCATTGTTTCAGGTTTATTTATAGAAACCATCTTTGCCGGGCAGGAAGTAATGTGAAAAATACCGATATTCTGTCCGGGAATTCTATGTTCCTTGGATAATTCTTTTCTTAAATTTTTTGCCGCAATCTCCCTCGGTGGTTCCATACGAATTATTAAAGAAACCAGGCTGGGGAAAAGACGCTGTATTAAACGGACAACAACCGGGCAGGTTGAAGAAATTATCGGTCTGGGTGATTTATTTCTTTCAAGATATTCTTCAATGGCAATGGAAATTATTTCGCAGGCGAGTGCTTCATCGTATACATAATCAAAGCCTATTTCTTTTAGAGCATTGAGAATTTCGTCAGGCATAATTCCGGGCCCAAACTGTGAATAGAGAACCGGCGAAGGGAGTGCTACTTTAATCTTAAAATGATTGATATCTGATGTTTTAGTTGTTAAAGGGGTAATTGCACCATAAGGACACACCCGATAACACTCACCACAGTCAATACACCGTTCCGCATTTATCCTTGCTTTTTTTTCTTTTATCCTTATCGCCTTTGTTGGACAACCTTTCATACAAACAACACAACCGATACACTTTTTGTCGTCAATTTGTATTGAATGGTAGATGATGGATTCAGACATTTTTGCTATTCAAGTTTATGATTATTTCAAGGTTTGTGCCCTTCTCTATTGTAGAGGTAATGTTGAAGATATCGGCATTTTTTTTTATGTTAGGCAATCCCATCCCTGCGCCAAAGCCCATCTCTCTCATCTCTGGTGTCGCAGTTGAATATCCTGGCCTCATTGCAAGTTCAATATCAGGGATTCCAGGACCTTCATCATCAACCTTTATAATTATGCGATGGGGAGTAAGAATGAGTTTTATTATTCCTTTTTTTGCATACATCACCACATTCATTTCTGCCTCATAAGAGGCGATTGCGACACGGCGTATAATCTCGGCATCGATCCCAATTTCTTTTAGAATGTTTTTTATCTTACAGGAGGCAATGCCACCATTTATAAAATCACCACCTTTAATTTCAAATTCCTCAGTAAGTGTCGCCTCTTTCTCCATACCTTCTACTCTTGATTCTTTATTTTATTTGAATATAAAATTCCACAGGCTTCAAACATAGAAAAATTGCAAGAAAGTAAAGGGATATTGCATTCTTCGGCAAGGTTAATCGTTTCGGCCGGGGGTAATTTACCGCGAACAAAAATGATCGCCTTTATCCCTGCAATCTCACAGGTTCTAACAGCCTGGTTATTTGCAAGACCTGTCACAAGTAATTCAGCAGGAGCATTGGAGTGCAAAACATCACTCATCAGGTCTGAGGCAATAATAGAATTTACTTCAATATCTAATGAAATATGATTTGTAATTTCACTTGCTTGCAGTAATTCTTTAATCTTGAAAAGATTCACTTCTTTTTCCGAACTCTCTTCTCTTTAATACCTATTTTCTTCTTTTTCTGAATTCTTATGTCTGTTAAAATCCTATCAGCCTTCTGGATTGTTGTTTGGGCATTATATTTTCCGTCAACTACGACAACCGGTGCTAAAGCACAACAACCAAGGCAGTTCACTGTCTCGAGCGACACAGAGTGGTCTGATGTAGTCTGACCTGCTGATATCCGTAGTTTCTCTTCAAATCTATTAAGGACTGTAGGTGCGCCCCGGACATGGCAGGCAGTTCCCATACAGACAGTTATATTATGCTTCCCGGGTTGAATGAGCTTGAAAGCCCGATAAAATGTTGCAACGCTATAGACATCAATAAGCGGAACACATAGTTTTTCCGAAACCATTCTCAGCGCTTCCTTAGGTAGCCAGTTATACTTTTCCTGAATATCCTGTAAGATTGCAATCAGGGCATTCTTTTTGTAATCATATTTTCTAAGGATATTATTTATCTCTCTTAAATTTAGGTCCATTATTGGTCTCCTTTTTGGATGTCTTATTATATGCAATTTCTACGAAAAGTCAATAAACTTGTGCAAACGGAGAGGGACCTTATTTACACCTTAGAAAAGTTCTTAAAGCAATACCTCAACTAACCGGATTGCCCCCAAATTAAGGCAACATTTCCTGAAATTTTTAAACCTTTAACATAAACACCAAGGACAAATAAAAGTCACTATGCTGGTTATGAATTATTATAAATCGAAGAAATTTAGACCAGTTGCAATATCCTTTTTACGTCTTAACATCTGGGATAAAGGAATGACTATCAACTCCAGTGTCGCCGGGACATATCCTGAAAATAGATGACCACCATAACCATTGAATCTTTTATCAGTAATCGTAACATGGATATGAACGACAGGTTCTTTTTCAAAGTAAGCGATATTTCCAATAAGGCTTGTGAATTCAAATTCACCCTTGAATAGTTTCTTAATATATGATTTCTTGTGCGCATCAAAATAACCAAGGGTAAGTTCTTTACCAACGCCGAGCCCGTATAAAAATGCCCCTTTGATTTTTGTCTTCTTTGCAAAATCAATTAGTGAAGATATAATCTCTTCTTCTTTTTCCAGCCGCAATAAATAATATTGCCTGAATTTTTTAGTATGCATATCTACCCCTTATGTAAATTATTTTTTTAATATTCTACAATCACCT
>CBFGJQ010000009.1:0-6549 GCA_965649095.1 Caldifarciminota bacterium
GTTATTGCAATCACTGCCACCATACGAAATAGCGATGCAAATATTGATAATCAAGGCGTTCCTTACTGGTTTTTGCCGGCAAGAACAGGTGAGGAAGAATTTGAAATGAAAAGTTATACATATTGTCCTGCATTAACGATTGAACCTGGTGTAAAGATTTTCTTTCATAATAGTTGTGGTTTATATCTCCAGCAGAGGTCAAAGATTATTGCAGTTGGCAAACCGGATAGTATAATTGTCTTTACTGCATTGGATACTACAAAGCACTGGCGGGGAATTCATCTTAATAACGGCTATGCAGTAGATACATCAAGGTTTGAATATTGTGAGATTTCTTATGGAGGCAGGCCCTGGGGCACTGAGCGGAAAGGTAATATAGCATTGAGTGATAATAAAGAGGCATTTATTCTCAAAAATTGCTTAATTTCACGCAGTATGACTTATGGTGTTGGTGATGCACATGGTTTTGAGACTGACACCTGTATTTCTATTGTGCAGAACAATACATTCTATGCCAATGATTCATTTCCCTTAATTATCAGCACAACTGAACTTGGTGAATGCAAGAATAATCAATTTATTGATAATCGTCGTAATGCAATCTTAATCAGGGGTGGTGGTGACATAACGAAGAGTTTGACTATAGAAAATCAGGGGGTGCCTTATGTAATAGACTGCTGGTTTGTGGTAAATAATCTATTGGAGGTTAAAAAGGGGAATGTATTCCAATTTAAAGGTCAGCGAGCGTGGTTCAAGCCTAACGGTATTTTAAAGGCAACTGGAGTAACCTTTACTGCGTATGATACTGTTTGGTGGGGGATGAAGTTTGATAATTCTAAATCCGATACCTCAGTTTTGGATAGTTGTCTTTTTGAAAAGGCAAGGTATTCTGGTGGTGTTTGGCCGAGGGCTGCGATCGATGTTGTTGGCAGTCGGCTACGGGTGAGCAATTCGTCAATTGTGAATAATGAGTGTGGTATTTATGTGAGTGGCACTGCAAGCAGATTGACATTAAGCAATAACCTAATCACTCAGAACAGAAAGGGGATAGCGGCCCAGGGGGATAGCAAGGCGGATTCTCTTTATATTAAATTTAATGAGTTTTTGGGGAATAAATGTGCATTTTCTATGCCGATCAATTTCTCACCCCCATACTATGTAGCCGATTCTAACTGGTGGGGGGATGCTTCTGGACCTTGGGACCCGTCAACTGGTGCGCCGGATTATAATCCATCGGGCAGGGGTGATTCAATTGGGGATTATGTTATTTATAGACCGTGGTTAACGAGTCCGGTGCAACCACCAAAGGTTACCCTTTTACAGCCGAATGGTGGGGAAACTTTGTATTGTGGAAAGGGGTATGAGATTAAATGGACATTTAGTAGTAAATCCCAAATCCCAGCTCCTGATTTAATCAGGGGCAAAGATCAAACAAATACCAATGCCAAAGCCTTTAACCTTTCACCTTTAACCTTTAACGAATCCCCGGATAGGGCAATTGGGGGCAATTCAGGGCAATTGAAGATACAGGGGAGATTAAGGGATATGAAGGGTTATGAAGGGGAATTAGGGGATGAGAGTCGCGAACCGTTTACCGTAAACCGTGAAACGAGAGAAGAAGAAGTTGTAGCGTCCAGTTTTAACTGGACGGAGAAAAAAATTCGTCCATCTAAAGATGGACGCTACGAAAAAGATGGAATTCTCCGGCAGGAATTATATTATACAACGGATTACCCAGAAGGTGGTTCAAAGTCAGAGCCATTCTGGCGATTTATTGATACCGTGCCGGTGGGTGAATCAACCTATATATGGCGGGTGCCGAATACGCCGTCTACAAGATGTCGGATAGCAATCAAAGTTTGCTATAATGACGGCAGAACCGAAACAAATTCCAATATGCAAATT
Source organism: Caldifarciminota bacterium (assembly GCA_965649095.1). Taxonomy (GTDB): domain Bacteria; phylum Hydrothermota; class Tepidihabitantia; order SM23-42; family JAOAFX01; genus JBDRWI01. Next base: position 1,906 of record CBFGJQ010000009.1, read on the forward strand.
TCAAATTCACCCTCACCCTCACCCTTACCCTTACCCTCTCCCTTCAAGGGCGAGGGGGTTGGAGAAGGAATCTCTCCCTTCAAGGGCGAGGAAAAATGTAGCGGTGCGATTCATCGCCCAGATGAACAAAGCAACAGCAAGCCGTTGCACTCCAAAGATATAATTTATCACACAAATGAGATGCTGAAACAATCCGTGAAACAAGTTCAGGACAGGGTTCAGCATGACAAATTGAAAGATGAAATTGCTTCGCTGCCCAAAGAAATGGTGGCACACAATGACAACACCTTTAACCTTTCACCCTTAACCTTTAACGACTGTGCGGTCGCCGTTGATATCAGTGATGCGAATTGGACGATTGCGATTTCTCCCTCGACCTATGCTACCGCATTCAATAATGCCCAAAGGATTGTGCGTAATCCATCAACTGGTGAAATCTTTTTAGCTTATACTACTACCGAGGATATTAGATGTATTTCAAGCTTGGATGAAGGTATTACCTGGAATGAAAGGATAATTGGCCCTGGTTTGTATCCCACATTGGTCCTGGACACTTCAAGCATTCCTTGTTGTATCTTCAGTCGTCTGGTTGAGCAGGAAGGGGGCTTCAGCAGTGCCCAGGTTTACTGGACTAAGTATTTAAATAACCACTGGACAACCCCATATCTTCTATTCAAGGTAGATTCGCTGATGGGACCACCATCATTGAAGATACCCGCCCCTTCGGCCGGGATTGATTCCAAGGATACAATTCACACTGTATGGGTTACTGGCTTCGGTCGCCAATATCCCCACTGGTTTGGCCTCTATTATGGAAATTTCTATGCCGGCGATACAATGCCCGTCTTCGATTACACCATCATTGATACCCTTTCCGTCTATGAATCACCCTGCCCCAGTTTGACCATTGATAATCAGGATATTATCCATATCGCATACGAAAATGGGATTGGTAGTCCTTCCATAAGATACCGTTATCGGCAGGATGGAATCTGGTCAGAAAAACCGAAACCGGATACCATTACTCAGGCAAATGGGTGTTATTATCCCGATATTGAGTTTTATGGCGATAGAATTCATCTTGTCTGGGATTATCAATATCCTGATACAATCACTCCCCATTCAATCTGTGTCCGGATTAAGACAAGTTCAATCTGGGATAGGATCCAGACTGTCTTTCAGCCATTGCCATTTTACAAATTTGGTGAACCGGTAAATGCCGGTGGTTGGTATACAATCTGGGCGAATCAGGATATCTACTATTCAAGGTTTGATGGAGCGACCTGGGGTGCTCCCGAGACTGTGCGTGTAACTTCGGAACTCTCCGTCCATCCCACAGCCATCTTCCGTCAGGATTTAAATGATACCTGTTTGTATATTGCCTGGACCGAGGGTGATTCTATTCCTTACCGGGTTGAATTTGCGAAGATAACTGTCCCGGCGGTGCCTAATTTCTATGCAGATGTGGGTAGACAGGTGCAATCCCAATATTGTCTTAAAAGGGATGGTTATTGGATATTTGGTGATTTGCCTTATCAGACGACGGATTGGGGATATGGGAATTTGAGATACAGGATTACAGGATTAGACCCGGAGAAGTTATATCGGCTGGATATGGCGTATTATTTTGAGAATAACCCGGATAAATCCCAAATCCCAACCCCTGATTTAATCAGGGGCAAAGATCAAACAAATACCAATGCCAAAGCCTTTAACCTTTCACCTTTAACCTTTAACGAATCCCCGGATAGGGCAATTGGGGGCAATTCAGGGCAATTGAAGATACAGGGGGAATCAAGGGAGATGAAGGGAAATCAGGGGTTATCAAGGGATGAAGAGAATGGGACTGAAGTCCCTAATCCAATAGTTGTAGCGTCCAGTTTTAACTGGACGGAGAAAAAAATTCGTCCATCTAAAGATGGACGCTACGAACCAGACAGACCAGAAATACCAGATGGCATCGGCCGGATTATTCAGGCGCTTGTTGTTGATGGTATTGGGCTTGATACAATATTCATCACGCCGAATCACTTGAAGAGGACTTCAGTTTGGTTGCCAGAAACTCTCTATATAGATGGTGAGATAGTCATTGACATATCAAAGATAAAGGGCAAGCGGGTTGTCTGTAGTGAGATTGGTTTATATGAATTTCCTGGAGAGGAATTTTATGCCAGTAATCTTTCCGGTCCTCAGGGGGCTGAGGCAGGGATTATAAAGCCGTTCTATTTTGATAGAGTCTATCCCAGTCCCGCAAAGGGGATTTTAAGAATCAAGTTCAATTCACCGGATAGGCGGAAGGTTTCAATCAAACTCTACGATGTCTGTGGCAGGCTGGTGTATTTGCAGGATATAACAAAGGCACGGACTGGCGTAAATGAGTTATTGATAAATACTGAAAATTTTTCTTCAGGTATCTACTTTGTCCGACTTGAAACCGATGGGTATAATAGGATTGAGAAGGTAGTGTTTTTAAGATAATAAGCGGACTCTTCATTTGTAATACTATCTCCCTGATTCCCAAAATTTTCCGCCGTGCATCTATTTTTTCAACCCAGAATATCTTTTCTTGAGGTAATAGGAATTTTAACACTTTGAATGCCCGACAAATCGGGCAACTACAATTTTGCGACAGAATCTTGTAAAGGGGGATATAGCGGAATTTTAGGGGTTTTCAAGGGGATGGGATCCCCTTGATGTATGCTCAGACTCTACAAGAAAATATTGACAGGGTATTATCTATTATTATAATAATATATGCACGGGCTTACAAACCGGATAGACCGGAAATGTTTCCGGGGTGATTTTAAACTGTATCTAAAACCAGTAGGCCTTGGCATCCTTTTCTTTATCTTTGCGATTTTTATCATAGTAGGCAGTAAAAGAGAAAGGTATCAACATAGTTGTAGATTCTGGGGGATAACATTCTCTGAGAATACATCGCTGGTGAAAGAGACCACCAGAAGGCATCTTGATTCACTAAAAACCCTCAGTCTGGGAAATCCGGATGGTTGGGGGATTGGTTATTTTTCTCTTGCTGATTCCCTTTTTTATTTGCCGGTTATTCGGCGTGGTGAGCCTCAGGCGGTCTTTGACCCCCGCTATGATGATGCAGTGAGTGAGATTCTTAAATATGCCCGTAGCACGGCAATTGCCCATATCCGGCGTGGGACAAGCGGTCCGACCAGTGGTATTCCTGACCCCCATCCATTCCGGCGCCGGTGCATTAATAGAAGATTTGATATGCTCTTTGCCCATAATGGGACAATTCCGGTGGATGTATTATTAAGACTCATTAATGAGATAAATCCTATTTATCTTAAATATAATCCACCCGACTATTCACCCAATCTTCTTGATTCTGACCTCTTTGGAATTTTGCTGGTAGAGGTGATGGACACCTATTCACAATTAACAATTGAGGAGTGCATAAGATTGGCAATGGTCAAACTGGACTCCGCACTTGGACCAGGTTTTGCTCAAATGAATTTTGTAATGACGGACGGAATAACTCTTTGGGCATTGAACTTTACAAAGTCTATACCCCGGGGAATCTCTGCTTACTTTTACCCGGCAAATGAAATCTCTGATTTCTGGATTGCTGCCTCCCAGCCACTTGATACCTTCTCTTCACAATGGATAGAAATACCCAATAAGACGTTTGTCTGCTTAAAACCGCATACAAAACCGGTTCTGATACCAATCTATTCGAAAGAGAAGCCCGACCAGCCTTTTATGACAGGTAGAAATTTTAATTACCCCAATCCATTCTCCGATATGACTGAAATTCACTACACCCTTCCTGATTATAGCACGGTTGAAATTGCCATCTATGACCAATGCGGCCGGAGATTAAAAAATCTTTTGAAGGCGATTCAACCACCCGGACAATATACTGTCCTGTGGGATGGAACAGATGATACAAAAGAAGAACTGGCGGCGGGTATCTATTTCTGTCAGGTTACAATAAATAAAAAAAGGGCGCTATTGAAGGTCGTTTTAATGGAATAGAGATTTTCAATTAATCGTAGAAGGTAACACTCTTTATTGCACTGAGGACGGCAAAGATTCTTTCGTTATTGCTTTCAGGGTCAATGGGTGTAAAGAAGAAACCCTGGCGTTTTTGGGAATAGCCAAGTGTAAGCCCGTATAAAACTTCATTATCCACAAATTCTACCTTCACCTTTTTGCCAATCAATTTTTTATCCTTTAAATCTTCAAAGGTCTTCTTCTCCGCCGGTCTTGCCCTTGACTTGCCCAACAGTTCCTTTACGAAGAATACCGCCTTGAGATTTGCAATCTTTATGGGTATTGATTTTTCTTTATTATTCTCTTCTTTCACAATTAAATGGAAGAATGGCTTGTCCGGATTGAAATCGGTGGTATAACCCCGTTCAATCCGATGGTCTAAAAAGTGAACAACTACCTTATTGGGCATACCCTATTATAATCAACTTAATATAATTGTCAACAGCAAAGGTCTGAGTCCTCTCCACTTTTTTTCTTGCTTTGTTGAATAATTCACTTTACATTTTCAAAGATTAATTAAATCCACAAAGCCACATTAAGGAAAATTATTGCCCAATCATAAACAATTCTAAATTTATCCTCTCATTATTAAAAATTATTATTGAAAACCTGATTAAA
>CBFGJQ010000010.1:0-6529 GCA_965649095.1 Caldifarciminota bacterium
TATGCTAAAGAGATTATGCCTGGGCTCAGTGCCAACATTGGGTTATTTCCGCCGGTGGTATTAGATAATCTTATCGTCAGTTCCTGCGGGAAAAGTGTAAACAAGGTCCCTGGGCATTACAGCAGTTGACACTGAATAAAATCTAATTATATTGAATATCTATGAAGAACCTAAAAATTAGAGAATTTTTTTCACTACTTGCCGAGCCATTCTCTTATTTTATTGACTTTCTCCTGCCCAGCAGTTGCATCAATTGTGGTAAGGAGATTGCGCGGGAACTTGTATGCGGTGATTGCCTGAATCTTCTTATCTACCCGCGCTCGCCACTATGCCCACATTGCGGAAGACCGATTGATAAGACCAAGACCTGCAGTTTTTGCAGGTATGAAAAAAATCTTGATTATGGCAGGTCGTTTTTATTGTATCTCCCGCCAGTTGATAAAATGATACACCACCTTAAATACCGGGGTAAGACAAAACTGGCAAAATTCTTTGGTCTGGGTATGGCGGGTGTATTAAAATCAGATTTCTATCTTAAAAAGGCAGATTTTCTCGTGCCCGTTCCACTCTTTTGGTGGAAGAAGGCAAGACGAACCTATAACCAGGCGGATTTGCTATCCGCAATTATAAATCAAGAGACAGACATACCTTACGTTGATGCACTGAGGAGAGTCAGAAATACAAAGACCCAGACCCGTCTTGACCAGAATAAGAGGTTAGAGAATGTAAACAATGCCTTCCGAGTAAAAAATGGAGTTGAAGTAAAAAATAAAAAGATAATTTTGATAGATGATGTAATGACGACCGGTGCAACGATAAAGGAGTGTGCAAAGGTATTGAAACTTGCCGGTGCCGCTGAAGTATATTCGCTTGTTGCTGCAATAACCCCAGAATAGGTTTACGCAATATTCATTGACATCTCGCCTAAAAATAGATAGAATGTTCCGTGGGCTACCTTTCCATCATAAGGCCAATAAATTGTCTCATCACCTTTCTTTCGGTAGTCTGCGGAGCCTGGGTGGGGAAGGAAATAGTCTTCAATAATAAGACCCTCCTTGCCGGTATCGTGGGCTTTCTGGTCTGTGCATATGGTAATATCATCAACGATATAATGGACATTGAAATTGACCGTATCAATAATCCGAACCGTCCGCTCGTGTCAGGTAGAATCAAAATAGACTCTGCGCTCTTAATGGCAATTTTTTTTATCACCATTTCGTTGATGATTTCATCCCTCCTTGGATTTAAGCCTTTTCTTCTTGTCGTTATCACCATCTTACTTCTTTTCTTTTACTCATCCTATTTCAAAAAGACATCTTCAGCAAATTTTATCGTGGCAATAATTGCCGGATTAAGTTTTATCTTCGGTGGCTTTATAACCGATAACATCTTCTCTTTAATTCCCGCGCTCTTTTCATTGTTGATACACATACCAAGAGAGATTATAAAAGATATAATAGATATTAAAGGCGACCGCGAATTTGGTGTAATATCATTGCCCATTATCTATGGTGAAGAAAAGGCGCGTCAGATTGCATTGGCTTTTCTTATAATCCTTATTTCTGCATCCCCATTTCCTTATCTACTCGGTTTTCTGAACATCGGATATCTTCTTGTCATTGCAATCGCCGCCATTCCATTGATCATATTAACAATAGCAGAACTCCCCAAGAGTCAATCAGCCAGCAATCTATTAAAGCTAATAATGGTTGTTGGTCTTGTAGCATTTATTATTGGATGATTAAAATTATATTTTTAGGAATAGTCCAGGGGCTGACTGAATTTCTTCCCATCTCCAGCTCGGGGCATCTGGCAATACTTGAGAAAATCTTTAAAATTGAAGAGCCGGTAGCACTTACCGCATTTTTGCATCTGGGGACACTCCTTGCGACCATAATCTTTTTCAGAAGAGACATCATTGAAATCGGCGCCGGATTATTCAAAAAGGAATCAGGTGCATTAAAATATTCTTGCTACATTGTTATAGGCAATATTCCAATTGTCCTTTTTGTATTACTGTTGAGAGATTTTATTGAATCAACATTCACCGAGATTAAACTGGTAATAATATTCTTGGGAATTACCGGGGTTATTGTGTTACTTACCACCGTCATAGAAAGGGAAGATAAACAGATTTCGTTGATAAGTGCCTTAATTATTGGCGTTGCTCAAATGTTTGCGGTCTTCCCAGGCCTCTCACGCTCCGGACTTACTATCGCGGCGGGTCTGTATAGAAAGATAAAACCAATTGAGGCATTTCGTTTTTCCTTCTTGTTATCTTTGCCGGCGGTTTTTGGTGCAAATCTATTAGAATTAAGAGAAATCGCAAATTTCCCGAGTTCTAAAGAACCCATTGCTGGTATGTTTATAAGTCTAGTCGGTGGTTACATTGCCTTAAAAATTCTGCGCACATTGGTTCAAAAATGGTTCTATCTCTTCGGAATTTATTGTCTCCTGATAAGTATATTATTTCTTGCATTTTACTGAACTATTCTTAACTGATTTAATCAAACTTAAAGAATTGAGAAAAGTTGAATTGAAAGCCCTCGGGATGATATTCGCCCCTTTCTCTATTTAAGATATATTTTCCTTCGTATTTTTTTTCAATTATTATTTTGAGCACCTTTATTAAGTGGTCTATCTCCTCCTTTGTATTATAGATACCAAAACTTATCCTCACCGCCCCTGGCACCAGAGAGCGGTCGCGGTTGATAATCATCTCCTCAATCCTCTTTGCTTCCTCTTGAGATACACCAAGTAAACACTTGACATATGGATGGGCACAGAAGCAACCATTGCGCACGCCAATCCCTCCCTCATAACTTAATATTGCCGAGACGAGTGCATGGTGCATACCTCGGACATTAAAAGAGATCACACCGAGCCTATCTTTTGCATTTTGGGGGTCGCGGTCTCCATAGATAATTATCTCCGGCAACTTATTTAACTCGGTCAAGGCATAGGCAGTGAGGCTACTTTCGTGTTCAATTATTGACTCAAAACCAATCTTTTGAATTAACTTTATTGCGGTGGCAAGTGCTACAACACCTATTATATCCGGTGTTCCTGCCTCCTCCCTTTCCGGAAGGTCCTTCCAATAGGCACTTTCAAGGTCCACTATATCGGCTGTGCCTCCTCCTACATCATCGGGTGTTCCAATCTGAAAAAGCGACTTATCACCGATTAGAACTCCAATTCCATATGGAGCATACATCTTGTGTGCGGAAAAGGACAGATAATCAATGTGGGTGGGGTCATCTTTGGGTCTAATATCAATTGGACGGTGGGGTGCAAGTTGTGCTGCATCAACGGCAATCTGGGCTCCCGCCTCATGAACTTTTTGGGCAAACTCATGGATTGGATTTATATAACCGGTGACATTTGATGCACCACTGATAGCGACGAGTTGAATCTTGCCTCTATACTCTCTGAGTTTAGAATAAAAATCACTTTTGTCTATCGTGCCGTCTGGATTCAAACCAATGTGAATGACCTGCGCAACCTTGCGCCAGGGAAGTTCATTTGAATGGTGTTCCATTATTGTAGTAAGGACAATTGGCTTTTCTCTGCCAAGTGCCGGACACTGAATTCTACTGGAAAGCTTATTTATTGCCTCGGTAGTATTTTTGCAGAATATTACACAACAATGTTCATTGGCCTTTACAAAATCAGCGATGATCCTCCTTGCCTCTTCAAAAACCCAGGATGAAAGTTGTGATTTGAATCCAGTTCCCCGATGGACATTGGAATACCATCTTAGGAATTCACCGACCTTTTCATGGACTGGTAAGAGCGCGGGTGTGCTTGCCGCATTATCAAAATTTATGTACCTTCTTCTTGAACCGTCAAGTAATGCAACTTCTTCATTAAGGCCGATAGTCTGTTTTGCCAATTCAGTTAATGTAATTTTACAATTTTCGCCAGACATCCTTGTCAAGGCTCCGATATTGAATTGCCTCTGCAATGTGCTGAACTTTTATATCCTTGCTTGATTCTAAGTCAGCAATTGTTCTTGCGACCTTTAAAATCTTATCATAAGCACGCGCCGAGAGCCCAAACTTTTCAATTGCAGTCCTGAGGAGATTCTGAGACTCTTCATCTATCGGGCAAAATCTTCTTATGTCCTTTGATTCCATATGGGCATTACAGAAGATTTTACGCCTCCCCTCTTTGAATCTTTCCAGTTGAATCTCCCTTGCCTTATCAACCCTTTTTCTAATCTCCTCCGAGGATTCCCCGGTTTGTGCTGATTTCAATTCATCATACTTCAAAGAGGGAACTTCAATATGGATATCAATCCGGTCCAGTAACGGTCCTGATATCTTTGCCCGGTAATGCTGAATTTGAACTGGTGTGCAGCGACACTCATGATATGGGTCGGTGAAATAACCACAGGGGCAGGGATTCATTGCTGCCGCCAGCATAAAGCGTGCTGGATAGGTGAGCGTGACCTTTGCCCGACCGATTGTTACCGAACCATCCTCAAGGGGTTGGCGTAAAACCTCAAGTACATTCTTGTGAAATTCAGGCAATTCATCAAGAAAGAGAACTCCATTGTGGGCAAGTGAAACCTCACCGGGTTTTGGGATATGTCCACCGCCAATGATTCCGGCATCAGATATCGTATGGTGAGGGGCGCGGAATGGTCTTGTGCCAATGAGTGATGAACCCGCCGGTAATGTCCCCGCCACCGAATGAATCTTTGTGGTTTCCAATGATTCCTGCAGTGTCATCTTCGGTAGAATCGTAACTAACCTTCGTGCAAGCATTGTCTTACCAGTTCCGGGTGGACCAATCATCAAGATATTGTGCCCACCGGCTGCCGCAATCTCTAATGCCCGCTTGGCATGATACTGCCCCTTTACCTCGGCAAAATCTATTTGATACTTTGATACGGACTCAAATATCTCTTCCCTGTTTATGGTCACTGGATTAACCTGCAGTTCGCCATTCAAAAATGCCACAACCTCAATTAAATTTTCAAAACCATAGACTTTTATTCCTTCAACGATTGCGGCCTCACGGGCATTGGCGTTAGGCAGGATAATCCCTTCTAAGTTATTCTCCTTTGCGGCAAGGGAGATTGAGATTGCACCCTTGATTGGCCTCAAGGTGCCATCGAGCGATAATTCACCAAGGATAGCAAATCTTGTGAGGCTATGAGTATGAACAGTCTGAGAGGCGGCGAGAATACCAATTGCTATGGGTAAGTCAAAACTCGACCCCTCTTTTTTTATATCCGCAGGTGCCAGATTGACCGTAATCTTTTTGGCGGGGAATCTGAAGCCGGCGTTTTTTATTGCGGCAAATACTCGGTCCTTTGACTCCTTTACTGCATTATCCGGCAATCCAACTGTAGTAAAGCCGGGCAGTCCACCAGACAGGTCAACTTCTACATTCACCAGATAGCCATCAATCCCATAGGTGGCGCAGGAGAGGACGCGCGAAAGCATACGCAATTATATTCAATTAAATTCCACTGTCAACGATTTGGTTTTGCTAATAAAGTCCTCCGATTCTAATTTAGCAACTATTGACTTCACTTACATATTGTATATAATGCACCATGAAAAAATTTATAGATATCTTTATCAATCCTCCTTTGGTCTTTAAGGGATTAAAGGAAAGACCTGAGTGGTTTAAGCCACTGGTGGTGGTTCTGGTTTTTCTTTCAATAATCTCTATACTAACTATTTCCACAACGCGCGATTTGATAACTGCCCAGCAGATTGATGCAATGAAAGAGCGTGGTATGACTGATGAACAGATTGAACAGGCATTGAAATTCACCTCGGGTCCGTTCATATATGTGTCGGCAGTGATGGGAACGATAATTGGTGTAAGCATTATCTTGCTGATTTTCGCACTATTATTGAACATATTTATTCCAATGGTAGGCGGCGAAGGCTCATACAAACTTGTCTTCTCGGTAGTATCATTTTCAGCATTGATTAAAATTCCTGCACATCTGCTCAAGTTGATTCTGATTATGCTAAAACACTCTTTACAGATAAGCACCTCGTTTAGCCTTTTTGTTCCCAATCTGCCTGTGAAATCCTTTGCCTACCGGTTATTATCCAGTTTTGATTTTTTTATTATCTGGGAGATGATGCTCGTTGCAATGGGTATCAGCATCACCAATAATTTAAAGAAAGAAAATTCCTATATCCTCGTCTTTGCCATCTGGCTTGCCTCAGTCTTTTTAAGCATCGGCCTGGGTGGTCTATTCGGACCACGATAAAAATTATCAAGGTTTTTGCCACAATGAGAATATATTCCAATTGACTCCTTAACGGTGGATAGTATTATGTTGACGCAGGGGGTCGCTTACACAGCAGGCTTTAATCACGTCGCGCTCTCATTTTTTAATCGCCCATAACTTACTCTTTTTAAAAATAACAGAGTTACAGACTACATCAAATGGACTATCCATAAGAGGGTATCCTCTTTAATTACCCTAATTTTCTCACTGGGTCGGATTCATTGACTTTTCAGCAGGTTTCACCTGACTTTCTTCTCTTTTAGTGTG
>CBFGJQ010000011.1:0-17426 GCA_965649095.1 Caldifarciminota bacterium
AACTCTTCCTCGGTTACATTCTGGGTATGGCGCACAGTCAAAAGGATTCCGCCTCCCCTTTTTGCTATCGTCTCATACCTCACCCCGGCAATCCTTGCTGAGAACTCCTCCTCACGCGAGCCGGCAAAGACCAGATGGGTATGGGAATCAACCAGCCCCGGGGTAACCACACATCCCCGGGCGTCTATTACTTCCCGATCCCCATCCTGTTTTGAAACCCTACCAACCTCTATGATCTTTTCACCCTCAATGAGTATTGAGGTGTCAGGTATCAGGTTAATATCATTATTACACATTGTTAGAATCTGGGAGGCATCCTTGATTAAAATTGCCATTGGATTATTTTACTCCAAAATTTGCATAAGTCAATATATTATCTAAATTTTTATTCTTTCGTTGATTTTAAAGGCAAAGAAGTCATTTTAAGAATCTCTTCTTCATCAAATCCGAAATAGTGGGCAATTTCATGAAGCAAAACATCGCTAATATTTCTCTTAATCTCCTCTTTATTTTGACTGATTCGCTCAATATTTGCCTTAAAGAGTGTAATCTTATCGGGCAGGACATTTCCATACCAGAAGCCACGCCTCCTCAGAGGCACACCCTGATACAGGCCCAGCAGGGACCTCTGGGGAATTGGCTCATCTTCAATTACAATCTCTACATTCTTTATCTTTTCCCTTAAAATTTTGGGTAATCTCTGCAAAGACTCCTTGACAATCGCCTCAAATTCCTCTCGGGTCATAATTCAATCAACTGCCTATTATATATCTTCAAATTATCCTGTCAACCATAAATAAATCTTGATTGGAATGGATTAGCGCATACAATATAAAATGATAAAAAGAGTTATTATCGGCATTGGCAATGAATATTGTGGAAATGATGCAGTGGGTATCATCATTGCCCGTAAATTAAAAGAAATCCTTCCGGAGTATGATTTAAAGACTGGCGCATATAGGGGGGTTGATTTCCTTGAGGCAATTGATGGTTATGAAGAGGCAATTGTGATTGATAGTATCATCGCCCACAATCTACCGTTAGGTGATGTGGTTGAACTCAAAGAAGAAGATTTTGCCGGATTGAAAAGTTTCTCTTATCTACATAGTATGAACCTCGCCTCAGCAATTGAAACTCAAACTACCTGAAAAAATTAAACTCTTCGGGATAATTGTCGATAAAAAAAAGAGAGATTGGCGAAGAGATGAACCCCGCGTTAAGGGAAAAGATTGATGTTATATTGACATCAATTAAAAAGATGCTATAATTAAAATATGAGATTGTTGTTGGTCACGCCCCGCTCATCGGAAAAGAAGTCGCCGCTCGGCTTAAAGATTCCCCAGCTTGCCCTGCATATCCTTGCCGCACTCACTCCCCCGGATGTAGAACTTACTATCGTAGATGAACAGATAAGCGATATTGACCTCAAGCAAAATTATGACCTTGCGGGAATTTCAATAATGACCGCGAATGCACCCCGCGGATATAAACTGGCAAAAATTTTAAAAGAGAAAGGCACAAAGGTTATATTTGGTGGTATTCATGCCTCAGTATTACCGGAGGAGGCATTAAATTATGGAGATGCAGTTGTCATCGGTGAGGCCGAGGGAATCTGGAGTAAGGTCATTGAAGACTTTAAGAGAGGGCAACTTGAAAGGATCTATCGCCCGGGACCATTTGATATGAGTAAGTCTCCTCTTCCCCGGCGGGACCTCAATCTTGAACCCGTCATCCTTGGCTACAAATGGCCGGGCTTTTTTACCACAAGGGGATGCCCTTATAACTGTGAATTCTGTTCGGTGAGTGATATATTTGGTAAAAGAATCAGGCACCTGCCAATTCCTTTGGTAATAAAAGACATTGAAAATTCTGGGGCAAAGATCTTCTTAAACCTTGATGACAATGTAGTCGGAAATCCACGGTATGCCAGGGAGTTATTTCGGGCGCTTGCCCCTTTAAAGATTGAATGGGGTGGGCAGAGCACAATCAGTATCGCAAACGACCGTGAATTATTGAAGCTCTGTGCAAAATCGGGATGTAGGGGACTCTTCATCGGTGTTGAGTCAATCTCAGCGAATTCTTCCGTCAACCTTCCCAAGACACTAAAAACAATCCAAGAAAACATAGATGCGGTTAAAATAATTCAGGATGCAGGAATTCTTTTTCACCCCTCTTTTGTCTTTGGCCTTGATGGTGATACAAAGTCAGTATTTGACCTTACCCTTGACTTCTTATATAAGACAAAGATAACAACCGCTACATTCAATATCCTTACACCCTATCCGGGCACAAGGCTCTATCATCGGCTCAAGGCTGAAGATAGACTCATTACCGAAGACTGGAGCCGATATAATCATTCAACAGTTGTATTCAGGCCGAAAAATATGAGCGTGGAAGAATTGATTGATGGATACTATCGGCTAAAAAGGGAGTTCTATTCAATCTCCAATATCTGCCGAAGGATTGCCCGATTACAAGAGATTTCTTATCCAGGATTGGTGCAATTTTTCTATGCATTATTCAATAATCTTGCCGGAAGAAAGATAACACCCGAGGCACATAATAACAAGATATTCAGGGGGATGCCCCCTGAAAACCCCCGTTATACCGCAAATCTGCTCTTGGCGCAGAAGCCTTCTTCACATCGCCTTTCCTGAATATCTTGTTGCCTTTTCTTTATTATAACGAAAAACTTCATTATCAGGTAATAGGAATTTTTGTAATCGTTTAGAGGCTGTGTCGTAATTAGTATTTGTCATGCTGAACTTGTTTCAGCATCTCGAAAAATCATTACTTTTTAAGACCCTGAAATAAATTCAGGGTGACAAAAGGGGGTTATGACACAGCCGCTTACCTTTTACCCCAACCCTAACCCTCACCCCCCCTTGAAAAGGGAAAGGATAAAAGTGACAAAGGGCGGTAATGACACAACCTCTTACAGATTACCTGAATACTACCTCACCCTTTTCTACCTCCACATTTATCTTTGCATTCTTTTTAAATTCACCAGCAATTACCTTTTTTGATAAGGGATTTTCAATGAGGCGCTGGATTGCCCGACGCAGAGGCCTTGCCCCATAGACCGGGTCAAATCCCTCATGGGCGAGATAATCCTTTACCCCCTCACTGAATTCAATCTTAAAACCAAACTCTTCTATATTTTTTGAAACCTTTTTTAACTCCCTCTCCACAATCCCCTTAATCTGGTCAAATCCTAAGGGTTTGAATACAATTACCTCGTCAATACGGTTTAAAAATTCTGGCTTTACACTCCGCTCTAAAACCCGATATACATCCTCTTTTGTCTTTTCATAGTCATATTTACCATTCTTTAAATTTTCTACAATTATATCACTACCCAAATTTGAAGTCATTATCACAATTGTATTCTTAAAATCAACAGTTCTTCCCTGGCCATCGGTGAGCCTGCCATCATCAAGTAGTTGGAGTAAGATATTAAAAACATCCGGATGTGCCTTTTCAAATTCATCAAAGAGGATTACCCGATATGGCCGGCGCCGCACTGCCTCCGTGAGCTGTCCCCCCTCTTCATATCCGACATAACCGGGGGGGGCGCCAATGAGCCTTGATACCGTATGCTTCTCCTGATACTCGGTCATATCAATCCTGACCATCGCATCCTCTGTATCAAATAAAAACTCCGCAAGCGACTTTGCGAGTTCGGTCTTACCAACACCGGTCGGGCCCAAAAAGATAAAAGAGCCAATCGGCCTCTTTGGGTCTTTTAGACCTGCCCTTGCCCTCCTTATTGCATCGCTCACCGCCCTCACCGCCTCCTCCTGGTCAACGAGCCTTTCGTGGATGCGCTCTTCCATCTTTAATAACTTATTCATCTCCGATTCCAGCATCCTTGATACTGGAATCCCTGTCCAGCTTGAGATAATCTGGGCGATGTCATCTTCGGTTACCTTATCGTCTATCCCCCTCTGCCTCATCCATTCAGATTTTTTCTTCTTGTATTCTTTTTGTAATTTTTCCGTCTCGTCCCTCAACTCGGCAGCCCGTTCATAGTTACGCATCTCAACCGCCTGCCTCCCTTTTTCATTCAACTCTTCAAGCCTCTTTTCCATCTCCTTTAACTCCTCAGGCATTGAATATATCTCAATCCTTGCCCGGGCACAGGCTTCGTCAATCAGGTCAATCGCCTTATCCGGCAGGAAGCGCTCGGTTAGATAACGGTGGGAGAGCCTTGCTGCTGCCTCAATTGCCGATTTATCAATTGTAACACCATGATGGGATTCGTAACGACTCTTCAAACCCTCCAGGATTTTTATTGTATCCGCAACCGATGGTTCACCCACATAGACGGGTGCAAAACGGCGCTCCAGTGCTGCATCCTTTTCAATATGTTTACGATACTCATCAAGGGTTGTCGCACCAATGCACTGCAGTTCACCCCGGGCAAGCGCTGGCTTTAACATATTTGATGCATCAATCGCACCTTCCGCGGCACCGGCACCAACGATTGTATGCAACTCATCAATGAATAAGATTATCTCACCCTTCCCCTTTCTTATCTCATCCAGCACCGCCTTCAATCGCTCTTCAAACTCACCCCGGAATTTTGAGCCTGCAACCAGTGCCCCCATATCAAGGGCCAAAATCCTCTTATCCTTCAATATCTCCGGGACATTCTTTTCTATTATCCTCTGGGCGAGCCCTTCAACGATTGCCGTCTTACCAACACCCGCCTCTCCAATCAAAACTGGATTATTCTTTGTCCTCCTTGACAATACCTGGATTACCCTCTTTATCTCCTGTTCCCGCCCAATCACCGGGTCAAGTTTTCCCTGTTTGGCAAGGGCGGTAATATCCCTTGCATACCTTTCAAGTGCCATATACCTGCTCTCTGCAGCCTGGTCTGTCACCCGCTGGCTCCCCCGGATTGTCTGCAGTGCCTGATAAATCCTCTCTTTTGTAATACCAAATTCCCTTAAGATCTTCCCTGTCTCCCCTTCCCTATCTTCCGATATTGCCAAGAATAGGTGTTCAGTCCCAACATACTCATCCTTCATCCGCCCTGCCTCGGTCTGGGCAAGGGACAATAACATCTTTGTCCTTGGCGTAATATAGATCTGGGCAGTGGCACCACCATAGACCTTGGGCTTCAGCTCCAGCGCAGACTCCAATCGCCGCTGGATAACATCCGGCATAATATCCAACCTCTTTAAAATCTTGGGAACGAGCCCATCCTCCTGCCTCAAGAGGGCAAGAAATATATGCTCGGTATCAAGTTCCTGGTGGTTATATTCATCAAGGATCTCTTGTGCTAATGCCAATGCCTCCTGTGCCTTCTGAGTAAACTTATCGTATCTCATACAAAATTTAGACAGAAATTTTAAAAAGTTGTTTATCCCCTTATATTTATTACTACACCCAAGATGAGTTGGTTGAAGTAATGAATCAATTAACGGATTAAAATTACCTTCTCGGTCGCGCTGTAGTTTTCGCCAATAATTCTTATAAAATAAACTCCCGGTGCAACTTTTCTTTCCTGATTATCAATTCCCTTCCATACTACATCCTTAGTCATTTTTAAATTTTCATAACTTTTTATACACCTGCCCAGTGCATCATAGATCTTTAATTCCCTTAGGGCTTTATTATTGAAATTGATTCGGAAAATATTACCAACCCGGGGTAGAACCGAAATGGTTGACTTATGGAGAAGACCCCTTTCTTTTATTGCGCCGGCGGGGGTTCCTCCGCAGAGGGCTAAAAGGTGAGCAACACCACTGGTAGATTGGGTCCCCACAAGCACATCCTGGTATCCATCAAAACTTATGTCAGTTATTGCCCTTAATGAATAGACCAAGCGGCCAACATTATATGACCATATTAAATCACCATCTATGCCGCTGAGACAATATACCACGCCCGGCGTTTGATTCCCAAATAGAACATCAAATTTATCATCACCATCAATGTCGCTTATCGCATCGGTTGTCCAGATATTGCTTGTGGCGGGATATGTCCAGAAGATATTACCATTCAGACTGTTAAGAACATACCATCAGGGGCTAAAGCCCCTGAAACCCCAACCCTCACCCTCCCCTCTCCCTTGAAGAGGGAGAGGATACACTTGAGGGTTCCATTAGAATTTTTGAAATTCCTATACCATATTCCCCGGTGAATCAAGGGAATCAATTATCTGCTTTGTAATGATATCAATCTTGTATATCCGATGGGCACCCCCGTAATTGCCATCATTGCCGACCCAGAGATACTCTCCATCCCAGGTCGCACCCCAGGGTTGTGGTAGTGCTGGAATATCAATGCTATCAAGGGCACTCCCATCATTCTTCTGGATTTTATATACCCGGCCATCAGGATTGTAATACACGCAATGCCATAGATTTACTCCATCATTGGCAAGACCTGCCATATATTCTTTATGGGCAGGAATTGCCCTGATTCTTGTTCCGTTTGTTGTATCAATCAAGTAGACCGAATCGGTTCCGGTTAAATGGTCTGATACCCAGAGGTTACCCTGGTCAAATGCTAATCCATAACAATCCCCACTCTGCCGCCACCTTATCTTTTTTAAGATTGTGCCATCGGCGGGATTCAATTTGTAAATTGTATCACCATTCACGCCATAGGCACCGCACCATAAATAATTTCCATCCCAGGTAAGCCCCGAGGCATTGGCCGGAGCAGGGACGGCATTTATTACCCCCTGGCCATAAATGGAACCAATAAGAAATGCTAACAAAATTGTAAAAACTGGAGAGTAGACATTATAACCCCCTTCCAGCCCCACATTCAGTGGAGAAAAAGGGCGAGGGTCTCATTGTTCCCCTTTTTAATCAACTTCGCCTTTGCGGCTCAATGATTACCTTCAATGACCTATCTGCCTTCTCAACCAGTTCAAATCCCTTTTGTATATCATCTAAACAAAGCCGGTGGGTAATCATATCAACGACTTCTATCTTTTTTGTCTTTAATAATTCAATTGCCGGCAGTATATCTTCACTCACCGCGGCGTATGAAAAGAGAATCTTCACGCCCTTAAAATATAAATCATAAAGGGGGAGCGGAATGCCCACATCGGGGGCAGTTGGTGCGAATAACAGAATGGTTCCGGCCCGGTCAACCGAGGCAAATGCCTGCTGGAATGCACTCAAAGTAGTAGTATTGACAATCACCACATCTGCCGGTCTGCCTCTGTTCAATTCTTTTACAATCTCCGCAACATTATCTCTTGCATCTATCACCTCTGCCCCACACCTTTTTGCAAAATCAAGCCGATTTTTATTTATGTCTGTGGCAATAACTTTTTTTATTCCCATTGCCTTTGCAGTCTTAATATGCAATATGCCGGCAATTCCTGAGCCAATTATCAGGACTGTATCATCTTGTTTTATGCCGGCAAAACGCTGCCCTCTGATTACACAACCCAGGGGCTCTATAAATGTTCCTTCTTCGTAAGAGATTTCATCGGGCAATAAAAAAGTCCCAAATTTTACATTTATTTCGGGGACACGAAGATATTCAGCAAAGCCACCCGGGTCAAAGTTTGTCTTTTTTAATGTCTCACAAACCGTGTGATAACCCTTAAGACAATACCGGCACTCATTACAGGGGACATGGTGTGAGACGAAGACCCTATCGCCAATTTTAAAATCTTTTATATTTTTGCCTTTTTCAACAATCTCACCTGTAATCTCATGACCCAGGACCCTTGGTGCACTCTTTATTCTATACCACTCCATTACATCACTACCACAGATTCCACTGGCAATTACCTTTACAAGCAATTCACTGTCTCCAATTCTGGGAATGGGTCTCTCTTCTATTCTTATATCTCGGTTGTTGTAGTAAACGGCGACCCGCATAACCCTAACTTCTTGCCTTCTTTTCAAATATTTCATACGCCTCTTCCACACTCGCACTCTTATGCACAATTGCCCTTACCGCCTGAATCATTGCCACCGGATCTTCAGATTGAAAGATATTTCTGCCCATATCAACACCAACCGCCCCCTTCTTCACTGCATTATATGCAAGTTCCAATGCCTCCTTCTCAGGCACCTTCTTTCCCCCTGCAATCACAATCGGCACCGGACAGGTCTCAATGACCTTCTCAAATTCCTCACAATAATAGGTCTTTACAAAATGGGCACCAAGTTCGGCAGCAATCCGACAGCAGAGACTCAGATACTTTGCATCCCTTTCCATCTCCCTGCCTACGGCAGTAACGGCAAGGACTGCAATACCATACTCCTCAGCCTGATTCACAAGTTCGGAAAGGGCAAGCAATGTCTCCTTCTCATGTTCAGAGCCAACGAATATAGAGAGTGCTACTGCACAGGCATTGAGCCGGATTGCCTCTTTTATTGATGTGGTGATACCCTCGTTTGATAGGTCTTTAGCGAGGATGCTTGTGCCGCCAGAGACGCGCAAGACGATTGGAATATCAAAGTCCGCCGGAACTGAGGTTCTAAGCACACCCCGGGTAAGCATCAGTGAATCGGCGAATCTCAAAAGCGGTCTTATGGTCTTGGCTGGAACTTCAAGACCGGTGGTCGGTCCTAAAAAATATCCATGGTCGACCGCCAGCATCACAGTTCGGCCGGTTGCCGGCTTAATAATTCTTGATAATCTATTCTTCAATCCCCAGTCCATTGTCTCTCCTTTCGTGAAGATACAGCAAGGGGTTTTATTCCCTTGAAAACCCTTTTCGACCGGAGTAATCCGCGGCAGAGCGGACCCCCTCGGCTAAATTGGCACACTTGTGCGGTCCTGGCACCACAAGTGGTGCTACTCCAGAAGAACAGCAAAATCCTTCAAGGAGAGGAAATCGTGAAGCCTCATTCTCCCCACCCAATAGCATAACGAAAATAAAGGAATTGTCAATATTGGAGAGTTTAGTTAGGAATTTTTCAAATTCCTACATTAAGGAGATTCTCCCTTGCAAACCCCTAAAATCCCCCTATATCCCCTTTTACAAAAGGGAAATTAAAAGACAACATTTTCTGCCTGCCTAAAAATGTTGATTTTTTAAATTTGCGATCTTGATAGGTTAAATCTTTTTAAGAGGGAATCAATTGTCCTTTCTAAAAATTTCTTTTTCATAAAGAGATTTATTGATAACTCTGATGTAGTAACCGCCTCAATATGGGTCTTAATTTTGCTCAAGGTATTAAATATTTCTGAAAGGACTCTATTATCCGAACCAATCCCAGCCCCGATAATACTTACGGAACATATATCAAGACTCTCTCTAATCTCCGTTATCTTCAATCTCTTCGTAATCTTTTTGATTATTGATAGGACCTTCTCTCTCTCCCCAAGGGGGGTGATAAAAGAGAGGTCAAAATTTTTTGCCTCGGATATGCCGTGGAAGAAAAATTTTAGGTGAGCACCGCCGTTGGTCAGTTCAGTCGTAAGTTGGGAAAGATAGCGCGGATTTCTGGGAACCTGAAGCAGGGTTACGAGATAAAGGTCCTCACTATGTGTAATCGCCTTTGCCTTTGGTCTTTCAATCCCTTCATAACCGGTAATCAATGTTCCTGAATTTTTCTTGAAACTGCTCTTTATTTCAATAGGGATATTATAGCGCGCAGCAATTGCTGAGGCACGGGGGTGCAATACCCTTGCCCCCCGGCTGGCAAGTTCCAGCATCTCCTCATAAGATAGCCTTTTAATCTTTTTCACGCCCGGGAATCTATTTGGGTCTTCGGTATAGACCCCACCAACATCGGTATAGATAATGCACCTCTCTGCCCCGAGTGCCGCCCCCAGTGCCACTGCGGTCGTATCTGAACCCCCCCGACCAAGGGTTGTAATCTCCTTTTCCATACTCACCCCCTGAAAGCCACAAACAACCGGAATCTTCCCCTCGGCAAGCGCCCTTTTTATCCTTTCACCTTTAATCTCCAGGATCCGGGCCTCGGTGTGCCTGTTATCTGTAATAATTCCCACCTGCGAGCCGGTGAATGAGATTGCCCTTAGATTTAACCTCTCAAGTGCCATGGAAAAGAGGGCAACCGAAATCCGCTCTCCCGCCGTCAAGAGCATATCCATCTCCCTTGCCTTCGGATTTTTGGTAATCTTCTGGGAAAGGGAAATCAATCGATCAGTGGTATCTCCCATCGCCGAGACGACAACTATGACATCATTATCCCTTTTCATCTGGGCAACACGCCGGGCCGCCCTCAGAATGAGCTCGGCATTGGCAAC
The DNA here is from genome assembly GCA_965649095.1 of Caldifarciminota bacterium. GTDB lineage: Bacteria > Hydrothermota > Tepidihabitantia > SM23-42 > JAOAFX01 > JBDRWI01. The sequence goes on from CBFGJQ010000011.1 coordinate 10,207, forward strand.
CGAGGTTCCCCCAAATTTCACCACCAATAGCGCCATACCTGATTATATGAAGATTTAATTGGGTGTCAATACACTGGGTTTGAGCCGCAATTTAATCTAAAATTTAAAACTTGACTTATCTTTTTTTAGGGATATAATGATTCTCCAAGGAGATTCTATGAAAAAGATGACCTTGCTATTTCTCTTGTTTATAGTTGCGAGCGCCTCTGGTCAGTGCCTTGCCTTGGTGAAGTCATATTTCGGTCTTAAAACCGGCATAAATTATTCAATCCTTGACCCTGATGATGAGGCAGGCAACTTTACCGGAGTTGGGCTTGGAATTGGGCTTGGAATGGGGCTTGATATCTTAAATACCATTGCCCTTGAGTTTGCACCTTTGTTCAGAACAACCTCTTTCAACCGCACGGTTATGAATATCCAGCACGGCTTTGATTACACAAATCTCTATCTCCCCCTTGAATTAAAAATCAGGGCAGGAATGCTTCCGGTAGTGAGTCCTTATTTGGGTATTGGTCTTGCCCAGAACATACAGCTAAGTGGTGAGGCATATATTGGAGGATGGAAGACCGAAATTGATGATTTGGAAAGCGACCTGCATCTTTTATTCCCATTGGGTGTAGAGATAAAATTCGTTAAGGTCAAGATAAATCCTGAAATTACATTCAATCTCAACCTGACTGCGGATGACCCGGACACCCCGAATCGTTCAGAAAAGAATTATGAAATAGATTATAATCTCGGTATATACTACACTCCTTAGATGGAAGAATACGGCATAGATATTGGCTCAGTCAGTTTAAAGATTGCCCATTTTCAAAAGGGAACTCTGAAAAGGGCCGCTTATATACCACATTCGGGCAATCCATATCGACTGCTTTTAAGAATCATCAGGGAGTTGGCTAATCCGAGATATATTGCAATAACAGGGAGTATTCCCAGAGCATTGATTGATAACCTTGGTATTATGCACATAAATGAGGTTGACTCAACAATCGCCGGCACCTTATCCTTCTATCCGGAAGTAAAATCAATCATTGAAATCGGGGGCATAAGTTCAAAATATATTCAAATTGACCGAGGATTAAAAGACTTCTCTTCAAACACCCTCTGTGCGGCTGGTGCCGGCATCTTCCTCGACCAGCAGGCACAACGACTGCGGATACCAATAGAAGAGTTCGGGAAGATTGCCCTCAGTTCCAAAAATCCGGCACGGATTGCGGGGAGGTGTTCGGTATTTGCCAAGAGTGATATGATCCATCTCCAGCAGATTGGAACTCCCATTGAAGACTTGCTCTTCGGTCTCTGCCTTGCCCTTGCCAGAAACTTCAAAGGTGCAATATTAAAAGGTAAGAAAGTCCATCCACCGGTAGCCTTCACAGGTGGGGTTGCGGCTAATATTGGAGTCAGAAAGGCGATGCAGGAGGTTCTCTCCATCAACCCGGAAGAATTGCTCATCCCTAAATACTATAACACAATCCCGGCGATTGGTGCCGTGCTTGTTGCCCGCCGCGCGGGTTGGACAAAGGAATTTTATGGTCTAAAAGGTTTTGAAAACTGGCTATCCCAGCCCGAAATTTTGAGCCGGCTACCGCCCCTTGATGGAAGGAAAGACTGGAGCCCGATCAGATTCTATAGCCCCCCCTTAAATAGGACATCGGCATATCTGGGCATTGACATAGGTTCAATCTCAACGAACCTCGTCTTGATTGATGAAAAGGGCACGGTCCTTGCCCGTAGATACCTCTGGACAAGGGGCAGACCCATAGAGGCAGTAATTGAGGGGCTCAATGAATTGAAGTCCGAGATTGGTGGTAAAATTGAGATTATCGGCGTAGGCACCACCGGCTCGGGCCGGTATCTAATCGGTGAATTCGTTGGTGCCGACCTCATCAAGAACGAAATCTCTGCCCAGGCCCGCGCCGCAATTGAGATTGACCCCCAGACCGACACAATCTTTGAAATAGGGGGGCAGGATTCAAAATATATAAGTATTAGGGATAAGGCGGTCGTAGATTTTGAAATGAACAAGGTCTGTGCCGCGGGGACCGGTTCCTTTCTTGAGGAGCAGGCACAGATTCTCGGTGTCAAACTTGAGGAGTTTGGTGATAGGGCACTCCTTGCCCAATCCCCCATAAATCTTGGCGAAAGATGCACGGTCTTTATCGGCTCAGAGGTAATTCACCATCAGAAGAACCTTGCCGAGTGCGAAAATCTGCTTGCCGGACTGGGTTATTCAACCGTTTATAACTATCTCAACCGCGTCGTAGGAGGTAAGAAGATTGGAGATAGAATCCTGTTCCAGGGTGGGGTTGCCGCAAATAAGGCGGTTGTTTCCGCATTTGAGCAGGTATTGAAGAAAAAGATTACAGTCCCTCCCAACTTTGATATAACCGGTGCAATCGGTATTGCCCTTTTAGTCCGTGATGCCGGAATAAAAAAGACAAATTTTAGGGGTTTTGAACTCATTCGGAAAAACTACCGAGCAGAGTCTTTTATCTGTGCACATTGTAGTAATAACTGTGAAATCAATCGCATTACTATTGAAGGAGAGAAGTCAATCACCTATGGTGGCCGATGCGAACGGTATGAAGTAAAAGAAAGAGAAACAATAAATAAAATTCCAGACCTTTTTGATATTTACAACCGAATCTTCTTTAAACTGGATAATAATAATTGCGGTATTCCAATTGGTATACCCCGTTCTTTAATCTTTTATGAACTATTCCCATTCTTTTACAAATTCTTAACCAGCCTCGGCTTCAACCCAATCCTCTCTGAACCAACCAATCGTCAGGTCATCCAGCAGGGTGGTGAAATCTCTGTCGCAGATACCTGCCTGCCAGTGAAGGTTGCAGTGGGCCATATCCAGAGCCTCATAAAAAGGGGAATAAATAAGTTCTTCATACCCAGTGTAATAACAATGAAAAGAAACAGTCCGATCTTTCCGCGTAGTTTTGTATGTCCTTATGTCCAGGCATTTCCCTATCTTATCCGTTCAATATTTGGTGAAAAGGTCACGGTCTACGCACCTTATCTATATTTTGACCGTCCGCTTAGTCTATTGAGTGATTCATTACATAACAATTTTGCGAAAAAATTTGGAAAAGGGGAAAGGGAAGTAAAATATGCAATTCAATGCGGATTTGACTATCAAAGGGAAATAAGGGAAGAGATTAAGGATACCGGGCAGAAGATTATCAACGAACATCGGGGTTTGGGTTTTGTAATATTATCCCGTCCCTATAATGGATATGACTCAGGGATGAACCTAAGACTATCCCAGAAGATAAAAAATCTTGGTGTCCTGCCGATTCCCCTCGACCTCATCCAATTAAACTTCCAGCATCTAATTGGAGATTTTTCTGATATGTACTGGCATTACGGTCAGAAGATTCTTGCGGCAATTGAAGAGATCAGCAATAACGAAAGACTCTATCCGGTCTATCTCTCAAACTTTGCCTGTGGTCCTGATTCATTTCTGATAAACTACTTCCGCGAAAAACTGAATAACAAACCGATGCTTGTTCTTGAACTTGATGAACACTCGGGCGATGCTGGCTTTATCACCCGGCTTGAGGCATTCTATGATAGTATAACGGCAAAAGGAATAAAATCCATACCAAAAAGGCTGAATGTAGCAAGTGCCCTTTCAAAAAATAGAAGGGTCTATATCCCGGATATGTGTGATGGTGCGAAGGTTCTTGCCAGTGCGATGAAATCGGCCGGGATTGAAGCGCAGGTAATGGCATGCCCGGATGAAGAGTCCTTAATCTTGGGACGGCAATTTACCAGTGGGAGGGAATGCCTGCCCGCAATTATCACTGCCGGCGATATGGTCAAACAGACTCAAAAACCAGACTTTGACCCAAAGAAGGCTGCCTTCTTTATGGCACAGGGCTCTGGTCCCTGCCGTTTTGGTCAATACTACAAACTACATAGAATGATTCTTGATAAATTGGGGTTGAAAGAGGTTCCCATATATGCACCCAATCAGGGACCGAGTCTATTTGACGACCTGGGACCGATGGGGAAGAAATTCCTATTCTTGGTGTGGGACGGAATCTGTGCGGTAGACGGTCTTGAGGCACTGGTAAGAAGAATTAGACCCTATGAGATAAAAAAGGGGGAAACCGATAGGGTCTATTCGGAAATTCTATCCTCAATATGCCAGGTGATAGAAAAGGGAAGGGGAGTTACCAACATCCTTAAAGGAGCGCGGGCAATTTTCAATGAGATAAGAACGGATAAAAGAGAAAGATTAAAGATTGGAATCGTTGGAGAGATTTATATCCGCTCCCAGAAGTTCAGCAATAACTTTCTTATCAAGAAACTGGAAGAACTGGGCTGTGAGGTTGCGCTACCATCAATTGCTGAATGGTTCTTCTACACAAACCTCACCCGGATGAAAAACTGCCCTTATTTAGGACAGCACCGTCGCGCAATATTTACAAAACTATTCAACCGATATATGGAGTGGCGGCAGAGATATATCTACCGGCTTTTGGGCCTTGAATATGAAATACCGGTGGTAGACCTTTTAACTTATGCGGCAAATTTTATCCATCCATCTTTTGAAGGCGAGGCAATCTTGAGTGTGGGTAAGACTATTGAATTTATGAAAGAAGGCTTCTTTGGGGTAGTAAATGTTATGCCCTTCACCTGTATGCCCGGAAATATTGTTACGACAATCTTAAAAAGGCTCAAGGAGATAAACCCTGATTTTCCATTGCTTTCTATCCCATTTGATGGCGTTGCCAGTAATGTTGACGATGTCCGACTTGAGACATTTGTCCATCAGGCATTGGACTATAAAAGATATAAAGGAGGATGATTATGAGTGAAGAGAGGCGCATAGAGTATTTCATCTGCCCTTTTAGTGATACAAACAAACCAAGGCTCTGTCCAGCAAAACATTTCAATGCCGGCTGGAAATGCCCGCTGGAAAGGGCGGGTGAATGCAGTCTCTGGCGCATTGTTGAACATCTTGAAAAGGCAAAGGTAGGCTTTTAGATATTGACAAAATCAAATGATTGGATATAATTGGAATTATGGACCAGACCATTGCAAAGATCTACAATCAGGCCCTCCAGGACTACGAGAAGGGTCTAATTAAAGAATCAATCGAAGGCTTGAGAAGGGTGGTTGCCGCCTATCCTGACTATCCTGATGTCCACAATGCCCTGGGACTGGCATATTCTCTGGCTGGGAATTTCAAGGCGGCAATAGATAGCTTCAAGCGGGCAACGGAACTGAATCCTGAATATATTGAAGCCTATGTAAACATGGCGATAATCTTCAATGAACAATGCCAGTTTGAAGAGGCAATAAAGTCCTTCCAGAAGGCAGCAGAACTTGAGACAAGGGAGAAGGGATTCTCTCCTCAATTAAAGGCAAAACTTGCCAATACCTATATGCAGTTAGGGGATACCTATTATGAATTACAGGAATATAAAAAGGCAAAGGAGGAATATCTCCGGGCGATTGATGTCAGCCCGGGATTTTTGGACATCAGACTGAAACTGGCAAAGACCTGTAATCAACTCGGTGAGTTTGCGGAAGCGGAGAGAATACTCGAGGATATTCTTGCCAAGAATGAAAAGTATCTTGAGGCACGGGTCCTTCTGGGGCTTGTCTTTTATCAACAGCATAAATTTGATGAATCCCGAAGAGAATGGGAAGAAGTTATAAAGATAGACCCAATGAATATCAAGGCTAAGGCATACCTAAATATGCTGAAGGAGGGGAAGTGACAAAAAAAGTAAAGTTTAAAAAGACCGAACTGAAGGAATTTGAAAGGCGCCTTTTAAGGGACCGCGAGCGTATCTTAAAGGAAATAGAATATGATAGCGGGCAGCTTGCGGTCACTCAGACTGAAGCATCAGGTGACCTCTCTGCCTATTCCAATCATATGGCAGACCAGGGAACAGAGACCGCCAGGAGAGAGGTATCATCCCAGATTCTCTCACAACAGAGAACTACCCTTTTTGAGATAGACCTGGCTTTAAGAAAAATTTCTCAGGGGACTTATGGCATCTGTGAAGTGTGTGGAAGATTAATAGAAAAGAAGAGATTGAAGATTCTTCCCCAGGCAAGGCATTGTATCAAATGCGCTAAAAAGTAGTGGAGAGCACTGGTAAAAATATAAAAAGATTTATCTCTGTTTTAATCCTGGCGCTCCTCCTGGATCAGATATCAAAGATCCTCATTTGTAATCATCTATCACCGGTTGACCCACCGGTAGAGGTGATCGGTTCCTTATTGAGATTTAAACTTGCCTATAACCCCTATGGAGTATTCAGTATCACCTACGGACCGGCCTTTTTATACTATCTCTTTCATATCATCGGGGTCATTATCTTCTCCTATATTGGTCTAACCCAGAAAGATAGTTTCAGAACCATAGTCTTCGGATTCATTGTTGGTGGTGCACTGGGCAATCTATCTGACCGCCTCCGATTGAAATATGTCATTGACTTCATTGATATGGGAATCGGCGATTTGAGATGGTTTACCTACAACCTTGCGGATACCTTCGTCACTCTGGGGGCAGTCTATCTCATCGCCGCCGAATTATTGGGAAGGAAAAGAGGGGTATAGTCCAATTGTAATCTGTAAGTTTTCCCCAAAAATGGTGTTTTAGTTTCTGAAGAACGAGAAGAAAACATCTGTAGCGTCCAACTTCAGCTGGACGCGAAATTTTATCCTTCCCGATAAATCGGGACGCTACAATTTTTGGGAAAACCCAAATGATTACAAATAGAGTGAGGTTATGTTTAGGTAATAGGAATTTCAAAAATTCCTATTACCTCAAAATTCAAACGGATAACAAAACGCGATTGGTGAGAAAACTTAAAAAGGCTAAAAATGGCGGAAAAGGGCTCAAGAAGGCTAAATGGCCAAGAAGTTAAGGGCAAAAAGGCAAGAGAAAGGCAGGAAGTTAATCTTAAATTGTCTTACTTTTGATATATCTGAGGAGAATTTTAAGGGTCTTCAAGGGGAGAATCCCCTTTGATGTATGTTTAGGTAATAATTCTAATGGGACCCTCAAGCTTATCCTCTCCCTTTTCAAGGGAGAGGGGAGGGTGAGGGTTGGGGTTTCAGGGGCTTTCGCCCCTGATAATGAAATTTTTCATTATGGAAAAAAAGGACAAGATACATCAGGGATGGACATTATGTCAATGGATGGTGCCGAGCCGATTAGGAAAAGTTTATTTTGGGGG
>CBFGJQ010000012.1:0-6502 GCA_965649095.1 Caldifarciminota bacterium
ACCCTCCCCTCTCCCTTGAAAAGGGAGAGGATACACTTGAGGGTTCCATTAGAATTTTTGAAATTCCTATTACCTGATTTCCATACACAATTTGTATTCCTTCCAGAATTTATTTGGTGGGGGCGAGGGGAAATTCCATTACAAATTATCTACCAGGTTGCCTTTCTCAAGCCAGGGATCTCACCCTGAAGGGCAAGTTCCCGCAAACAGATGCGACAGAGGCCAAATCTTCTATAATATCCCCTTGGCCTGCCACACCTCTCACAGCGATTATATCTCCTTGTAGAAAATTTGGGCGGTCTCTTCGCCTTATTTATCAAACATAACCTTGCCAACTAACCTCCTTTTTTCCTCTCAAAAGGCATCCCGAGACCTTCCAGTAACGCCATCGCATCCTCATCCCTCTTTGCTGAGGTAACAATCGCAATGTCCATTCCAAAGACCTTCTTTACCTTATCATATTCTATCTCTGGAAATATCGTCTGCTCGTTAAGTCCTAAGTTATACGAACCACGCCCGTCAAATGAATCGCGGGAGAATCCCTTAAAATCCCTTATCCTTGGCGCCGCAAAATTTACAAATCGGTCAAAAAACTCATACATCCTTGCTCCCCTTAAGGTAACCTTCATTCCAATAATCATTCCCTTACGAATCTTGAAGTTTGATATCGGCCTCTTTGCCCTTGTATAAACCGGTGCCTGTCCGGTTATTCGGGCAAGGTCATCGCGAACAATCTCTAAAATCTTTGGGTCAGCCACCGCCTCACCGAGCCCAACATTTATCACAATCTTTTCTAATTGGGGAACCTGATAGATATTCTTGTATCCCAATTTCTTCATTAGAGACCTTCTCAGTGTCTCCTCAAAATATACCTTCAATCTTGGTTTATAACCCTGTTTCATTTATCTCCCTTATTAATCAATTATCTCTCCACACTCCTTACAGACACGGACCCTTCTCTTTTCAACCTTCTCCCTTCTTATCCGGGTCTTTTTACCACACTTGGGACAGATTAGGATAAGGTTAGAGATATGGATTGGCGCCGGTATTGTAATTATACCCGCTGGCTTCGTCGGGGAACGGGCACGCTGATGCTTCTTGACAAGATTTACCCCTTCAACCACAGCCGTCTGCCTTTCGCGATTAACTTCAAGGACCCTGCCCCTCCTCCCCTTCTCCTCACCGGTATTCACCTCTACCAGGTCATTCTTCTTTATATGAAATCTATTCTTCATCTCCCTCTCACCCCCACCTCTCCCCTCCCATTCTCACACCACCTCACTCGCTAAGGATAATATCTTTGTAAATCCCTTCTCCCTCAATTCCCTGGCCACCGGTCCAAATACCCTTGTGCCCTTGGGTTCCTTCTGCTCGTTGATGAGCACACAGGCATTGTCATCAAATCTAATATATGAACCATCAGGCCGTCTCAACTCCTTTTTAGTCCTTACAATCACTGCCTTTGCCTTATCTCCCTTCTTTATCGGCGCATGGGGCAGGGCATCCTTTATGGTGACATTTATGATATCACCGATATAACCATACCTCCTTCCCGAACTACCAAGCACCTGGATGCACATTGCCACCCTTGCCCCGGTATTGTCGCAGACCTTCAGTCTTGAATAGATCTGAATCATTGTGAAATCTTCTTTATCACCCGCCACCTCTTCAACCTTGATATGGGACGGGTCTCCTGAATCAAAACCTTATCGCCGACCCGAGATTCATTCTTTTCATCATGGACATAGACCCTGGTCATTCTTTTGATATATTTTTTATAAACCGGATGCATTTTATGCCAGACAAGTCCCACTACCCTTGTCTTGTCCATCCTGTCCCTCAAGACCACCCCTACTCTTCTCTTACGCATTCCTATCCCCCTTCTTGGTTTCGGTAGGCTTCGTCTGTAATAACTTTGTCTTGCCCATTTCTGCCTCTCTTAATATTGTTTTGATCCGGGCAATATCACGCCGAATAGTCCGTAGCCGCAGAGGATTGGGCAACTCCTGCGCTGCCCGCCTTATTCTAAGATTAAATAACTCCCGATAGAGGCCATTCAATAGTTCAATTAGTTCCTCTTTGGTCTTTTCCCTTAGTTCAAAAGCCTTCATACCTAACGCCCTCTTCCCTCTTCACAAATCTCGTCTTAATTGGCAGTTTACTTGAGGCAATCCGGAAAAGTTCCCTTGCTTCATCTTCATCAACACCCTCAATCTCAAAGAGAATCCGCCCCGGTTTTACTACACACACCCAGAATTCCGGGGGTCCTTTCCCCCTCCCCATTCTGGTCTCGGCCGGTTTCTTTGAGACCGGCTTATCCGGGAAGATCCGAACCCACATCTTGGCGCCTTTTTTCATACTGTGGCTTATTGCAATCCTTGATGCCTCAATCTGTCTTGCCGTGATCCAGGCCGGCTCAAGGGCAAGCAACCCATACTCACCAAAGGCAATCGTATTACCCCGGGTCGCCTTCCCCTTTCTCCGCCCGCGCTGCTGTTTCCGATATTTTGTCTTCTTTGGCTCAAGCATTATGCAACATCTCCCTTATATATCCAGACCTTGACACCAACGGTCCCATAGATTGTAAATGCAGTTGCCTTTGCAAAATCGATATCCGCCTTTATTGTCTGCAGGGGAACCTTGCCCTCATGGTAACCCTCAGCCCGGGCGATCTCGGCACCTCCGAGCCTGCCTGAGCAGATGACCTTTATCCCCCTGGCACCGATCTTCATTGCGGATATGACTGACCTCTTCATTGCCCGGCGGTGGGAGATTCTCTGTTCAATCTGCCGGGCAATATTCTGGGCAACCAGACTCGCCTCAAGTTCAGGAATTCTTACCTCTTCTATATTTATTGCCACATCACTCTTAATCAAACTTTTAATCTCTTCATTCAATTTCTTTATCTCCTCACCACCCTTGCCGATAATCTTGCCGGGTGATGCGGTGTGAATTGATATAAAAACACGATTTGATACCCTTCTTATAACAATATCTGAGACCATTGAGTCAGCAAGCCTCTCACGAAGATACCTTCTTATCTTAAAATCCTCAGCAACAAATTTTGGATAATTTGCCTCATCAAACCATTTTGACTTCCAGTCCTTGGTGATGCCCAACCTGAATCCAATCGGATGTGTCTTCTGCCCCATCTACTCTCCTTTCTTTAATAGAATGGGTTTAAAAGAGTCAACCACGATCTTAATATGGCAGGTTCTTCTTCTAATCAAATCAGCGGTTCCTCTGAATCCCGGCCGCCAGCGCTTCATCTGTGGCCCATCCTGGGCAATTGCCTCCTTTACATAGAGGTCCTTATCATCAACCCGCACCTTTCCTACGAGATTTTTGAAATTACTCACCGCCGAATTGAGGGTCTTTAAGATTGGAATCTTACTCCGGGAATGGTGGAAGCTTAAAAGTGCCCGGGCGGTTGGAATATCCTTGCCTTTTATTATCCTTAAAATCCTGCGTGCCTTCATTGGTGAAAGCCTCTCATATCTCTTCACCGCCCTGGCAATCATCTTTCAAACTCCCTTTCCTTCTCTGCCTTCCTCATCCCGGAATGGGCACGAAATGTTCTGGTCGGGGCAAACTCTCCCAATCTATGACCAACCATCCGCTCTGTGATATAGACCGGTATGAATCTATTACCATTATGAACCGCAATTGTGAAACCAACAAATTCGGGCGGAATTACGGAATTCCTCGCCCAGGTCTTTACTATCTTCTTCTCTTTTGCCTCAATCATCTTATTAATCTTTTTTAGTAACTTCTGGTCAATATAGGGACCTTTCTTTAAAGAACGGGACATTATCTTCTCCTCTTTACGATAAACTTATCCGATACCTTCTTTACCTTTCTGGTCTTCTTTCCCTTTGTGAGCCATCCCCATGGCGAGACAGGATGCCTTCCTCCGTGCGACCTGCCCTCACCACCACCAAGCGGATGGTCAACCGGATTCATTGCCACACCCCGGACATAAGGTCTTATCCCCATATGCCTTGTCCTCCCCGCCTTACCAATGCTGATGCTGGAGTGTAATGGATTGGAAACCCTTCCGATTGTTGCCCGACAACGGAGGTCAATGAGCCTTATCTCACCAGAAGGGAGTTTGATATGGGCATATTTCCCCTCCTTTGCCAGAATCTGACAGGAAAGGCCGGCGCTGCGCACAAGCTCACCACCCTTTCCGGGTGCAAGTTCCAGATTGTGAATCTCTACGCCCAGGGGGATATTACTCAAGGGCAGACAGTTACCGATCTTTATCGGCACCTCCTCCCCGGAGATGACAGTCTCGCCAACCCCAAGCCCATCCGGACACAATATATATCTCTTCTCACCATCCTTATATTTTAACAGGGCAATCAAACCGCTCCTATTGGGGTCGTATTCAATCGCCTCAACCACGGCTGGGATATTATCCTTATCCCTTTTGAAATCAACTATCCTTATCTTTTTGTGGTGGCCACCGCCGCGGTGGCGGGCGGTAATCCTTCCGGTATTGTTTCTACCGCCTGTCTTCTTCTGCGATACCACAAGTGATTTCTCCGGTTCCTTCTTTGTAATCGGCAGTTTTACCACTGTGTAGTAGCGCCTTGCGGGTGTGATTGGACGATAGGTCTTAATGGTCATTATACCCCCTCTATCAATTCAATCCTCTGCCCTTCTTTAATAGTAACCGAGGCCTTTTTATAACCGGGTTTATACCCGCTGGAGCGACCGAGCCTTCGCAATTTACCAGGATAATTTGCAGTCTTCACCGCAATCACCTCAACATTGAAGAGTTTCTCCACTGCCTCTTTGATAAGATGTTTGTTCGCCCTTTTGTCCACGATAAATTGATAACAATTCCGCTCCCGGTGGGTATCTGCCTTTTCTGTAATAACCGGCCTGATTATGACCTTTTCGTAGTGCATCTTCGCTCCAGTTCCGATAAACCCTTCTTTGTAAAGAGCAAGAGACTTGCCTTAAGAATATCGTAACAATTGATATCAACACTCCTCTTTAAGACTAAATTGGGAATATTACGCGCGGCCAACTTCAGATTCTTGCTCCATTGGTCTATCCCAATAAGCATCGGTTCTTTTTTGGGATTTATCTTCTTTAAAATCTCTATCAGTGCCTTTGTCTTGGGAAGCTCAATATCAAGGTCTTCCATAACCATAATTCGGTTTTCCTTAGCCACCGCGCTCAATGCGGATAGGAGCGCAAGTTGTTTCTTCCTCTTTGGGATAACGGTGTAGTAATTGCGCGGTTTGGGACCAAAGACAACCCCACCCTTGCGCCAGATAGGGGAACGAATACTACCGTGCCTTGCCCAGCCAATACCCTTCTGCCGCCAGGGCTTCTTTCCTCCCCCCCTTACCTCAGCCCGGGACTTTGTCTTCGCGGTTCCTTTCCTCTGATTGGCAAGGATGGCCTTTATATCCTCCCACAGCAATCCCTTATTCACATCTAAACCGAAGATATTATCGGGCAGTTCAATCTTGCCAATCTCATCACCCTGACCATTGAAGAGTTTCGTCTCCATCGCTTATTTCCCTTTCTTTATCAAAAGAAATCCATTTCTGGCACCGGGCACTGCCCCACCGAGATATATGAGATTTTTCTCCCTTTCAATCTTTATAACCTTGAGATTTTTTATCGTAACCCGCTCATTCCCATAATGGCCGGGCATCGTCTTTCCCTTCATAATCCTTCCTGGGTCTGAATGGCCATGACTTGCGGAACCGATTCTTCGGTGTGACATTGAACCATGGGAGGCAGGCCCCCCTTTCCAGCCCCAGCGCTTTACACCACCGGCAAATCCTCTGCCCTTTGTATAACCGGTTACCGAGACCTTATCCCCGACATTAAAGATTGAAAGGTCAAGAATATCGCCTGACTTATATTTATCCGGCTCTTTGACCCTTATCTCGGCAAGCCATTTTACCGATTTCAAATTTGCCTTCTTTATATGTCCGGCAAGTGGTCTGGATATCCTTTTCTTTTCGCCAAAGGCAATCTGTAATGCATTATAACCGTCGCTCTTCATATTCTTAACCTGAACAATGGGACAGGGACCAGCCTGAATAATGGTAAGGGGCTGAATCTTACCATCTTCAGTAAAGATCTGGGTCATACCTATCTTCTTACCAATCAAACCGATCATACTGCCTTTACCTCAACATAGACGCCAGCTGGAATTTCAAGTTTGTTTAAGGCATCAATAATATCCGGGGTCACATCATTCAGTTCAATGAGTCTCTTATGCACCCGTAATTCAAATTGCTCGCGCGACTTTTTATCGACATGGGGGGAGCGCAAAACGGTATATAAAGAACGTTCGGTGGGCAGTGGAATTGGACCGGAGATGTTTATCCCAAATCTCCGGGCGGTCTCAACTATTGACTTCACAGACTGATCAAGGATCCTGTGGTCATAAGATTTTAATCTAATTCTCAACTTATTCATTTAACCTTCAACCTTTCCCCATTATTCTATTATCTTGGTCACCACCCCC
>CBFGJQ010000013.1:0-6492 GCA_965649095.1 Caldifarciminota bacterium
CCCGCCCCTATGAGATTGGAACAAAACCCTATGAGGTCTGGTTTTATTATCGATTGAATCTGAAGTTTATCTTCTATGACCGCCACGGCTTTGGTGAATATATCCTCTTAAATCCTGAGGGAGAGAGGATATGATACTTTTGCTTCTCTTTGTCCGGTCTTTAAATTTTTATGTTGACCCGGTCGTTTATCGCACCTCAGTTATCTTTCAGGACTCAAGTTTGAGCACCCGCGGAGAACTCTTCTATCTGGAATTCAACTGTGCCATACCCTATCAAGAACTCGCTTATGAGGAGATAGATAGCACTATCACCGCCAAATCAAGAATCCACTTCAAACTTATAAATCTCCAAAAAACCGATTCATTAATTGATACCCTCTCTCGGCAATTTGTTATCCCATCCTTCTCTCAGGCGGCAAGGGAGAGGTTAAAGTTTATTGTTCAGTTTGGTTTATACATTCCTGAAGGTGAATATGAATATTCCATCACCATCACATCGGGCGCAGCGAGTGGCTTTGTTAAAAGGGCAATTGCGGTTGAGAGAGAGAATTATAAAATAAGCGATCTACTTCTGGCAAGTGAAATAACCCGGGATACTACCGGAGATTACCTGACCAAGGGGAATTTAAGGATAGTTCCCCTCCCAAATCACCTCTTTGAAGGGCATAAGAAAAATCTTTATGTTTATTATGAGGTTTATGATATTATTCCCGATACCACAGAATTACAGATTACCTATCTGATTCTTAACGCCGAAGGGAAGCCGATTCGCAAGATTTCAAGACGACTTGAGAAGAAATATCCAACTCAGGCAGTTAATTTTGGTATAAATATTGAATCAATTCCGGATGGTCATTATCTATTTCAGATAGTAGTCTTTGATTCTTCTTCTAACAGTTTAACGAAAAAAGAGGTTCCCTTTGCAATAAAGCGCCCAGCCAAAAGAGAGATTGCAATTGAAGACCTGCCTTATTATCAGGAGATTGAATACTTTGTCACTCCTCGTGAATACAAATATTTCACCTCCCTTAATGAAGAAGGTAAGGCGCTCTATCTGAAAAAGTTCTGGGAAAGACATAACTATGCTGAGATTGCCCCAAGATTTGAGTATGCGGATGCCCATTACTCGGAAGGGACAAGGCCGGGATTCAAGACCGATCGCGGTAGAATCTATATAAAATTTGGTATACCAGATGAGATAGAAAAGAGCACGGTTGGTGATGAGGAATCAAGGCCATTTGAACACTGGCAATACTACAATGGACTGGAGTTTATTTTTGTAGACATCCGGGGAACCGGGGAGTTTACCCTAATCTGGACAAATGCACCCGATGAGAAGAATCAACCCACATTATATAACTACCTCCCCAGTTCAAAACGTCGGGAACTAAAAAGATAGGAGGTTATATGGAGAAAAAGAATATTGAATTTGCCAAAGGCAATTTGCTGAATGAATCAATAAGTTATATTATAAAACTTTTAGAGGAGATAAAAGTTATCTTGGAAAGAAACATTGAAGTTACCGATAGACTTTATGATGAGTTCCATTCCTTTAGGATACTATTTCAAAATTCCAATCTAACAAAGAAAGAAAATATCGCAATATTTGTGGATTCTCAGAACCTCTACTACTCAGCGCGCATGGCATATCAGGCGAAGGTTAACTATGAGAAACTCTTGAGATTGATTGTCGGCGAGCGGAATCTCATAAAGGCATACGCCTACATCGTTCAGCCCCCGGAAGGTGATGTAAAGCCATTTGCGACGAGCCTTGAACATATTGGTTATATTGTGAAGATAAAGGATGTCCGGACCCGCGCCGATGGCTCGGCAAAGGCAAACTGGGATATGGGCATTGCCCTGGATATCCTTGGGATACTTGACTTTGTTGATACGATAGCCCTGGCATCGGGTGATGGTGATTTTGTCCCCCTGGTGGAGTTTGTTAAGAATAAACATAAGAGGGTTGAGGTATTTTCATTTCCAGAGAATACTGCCTATGATTTAAAGGAGAAGGCTGACCGTTTTGAGCCACTTGATGAAAATGTCATCCTCTCTTGATGATTGACTATCATATTCATACCAGGCATTCCGTTGATGCCCAGGGGACATTAAATGAATATGCAAAGCAGGCACTCAAATTAGGACTAAAAGAGATCTGCATCACAAATCACTGCGAACTGGACCCGGCGAGGAATGACAACCTCATAAGATTGGAGGATGAAAAGCTACCCCTCTGTAGAGAAAATCTCTTAACCTTTGCGGAGGAGATATTCCAGATAAAAGATTACTACCAAAAGAGAGGATTGAAAATAAAATTCGGACTTGAGGTAGGATATTTTACAGGTGTTGGCAGACGTTTAAGAGAGATAATTTATGGCCTCCAGCTGGACTATCTCCTCGCCGGTATTCACTGCCTTGACCATATCTGTATTGATAGTTCAAAAGAGTGTGAAAGATACTTCTCTCAAAAATGTGTTGACGACCTCCTTTTTAACTACCACAAAACCCTCAAAGAACTGGTGGAATCTAAGGACTTTGATGCAGTTGCCCATCTTGATGTCTATAAAAAGTATGGATTTCAATTTTATGGTGAGAAGATTAAAAAAATTCCCGAAGATATATTACGTCAAGTCTTCAAGTCTATGTCTAAAAATGGAATTGCCTTAGAGATCAACACCGCCGGCTTGAGGCGATATGGAGAATTCTATCCATCCGGAGATATTATGAAGATAGCAAATGAAGAGGGAATTGAGCTGGTCACAATCGGCTCTGACTGCCATCGGATTGAGGATTTAGGAAAGGGGATAAGAGAGGCAATTGAGTATGCCCACTTTTATAACCTCAAATACCTCCTCACTTTTGAAGGACGGAGACCGAAGCCGCTCCTTATAAAAGATTTGCTCGGTTCACACTAAATTTCTCAGGCAACATTACCACGAGGCACTCTCAATGACTCCTGGGAAGAAAATAAGTTTTTCTATCTTTCCAACCCAGAATATTCTTTTAGGGTGGATACCATGTCTTGAAACTCTGCACTGAAATCTTGATATTATTAAAATGGTGGATATAATTGGAAAAGATGGGCACAAGGGTCCTGCGATTTATTGATACCGGTGTTCGGACCGCCGCGGAGAATATGGCATTGGATGAATTGCTTTTACATCTCCGCGGGAAGAATCAGATCCCTGATACAATCCGCCTCCTTCAATTCAACCCACCTGCAGTCCTTATTGGCTTCCACCAGGCGGTAGAGCAGGAGGTTCGTATTGAATACTGTAAAAGGATGGGGATTGATATAAACCGCCGGATTACCGGGGGGGGTGCCATATATTTTGACCAAAGTCAGCTCGGCTGGGAGATAATTGGTGATAAGAAGAATTTTGGTTGTGAATTTCCAAATAGTTCCTTTTATGAAAGGTTATCGCGGCCGATTATCAACATGCTAAGAAAACTCGGTATCAATGCCCGATTTAGAGGCCGTAATGATATTGAGGTATCGGGTCGGAAGATCTCAGGAACCGGGGGTGCTGAGTATAACAATGCCTTTCTGTTTCAGGGAACCCTTCTTATCAATTTTGATGTTGATAATATGTTGAGGGCACTCCGTATCCCTATTGAAAAATTAAAAAAGCATGAGATTGACTCTTTGAAAGAAAGGGTAACCTGTATAAAATGGGAACTTGGATTTACACCCCAGAGAGAAAGATTAAAGGACCTCATAAAGGAAAGTTTTGAAGAGACCTTCGGGATAAGACTATATGAATCGGGTCTTACTGAGATTGAAGAGGGCCTAATAAGAGAATATACAGGGCGATTTGAATCCGAAAAGTGGATTAATAAGGTGCGCATCCCGGTTGGAAGTCAACCAATCATATATACTACATATGTAAGCGAGCGAGGGAAGATCAAGGCATTTTTCACTGTAAACCTATATAATCACCGAATTCAGAACGCGCTATTTATTGGTGATTTCTTTGTCTATCCGAGTCGTGTAATATTTGACATTGAATCAGCACTTAAGGAGACACCATTGGAAAAAGAAGCAGTTGTTGAAAGAATAGAGGAATGCTTTAATAAACAAAAGAATATCATAGGGGTTGAAAAGAGAGACTTTTTTAAAATAATTGATGGCCTGTTTGAAAGGCTAAAGATGATCAAACTCGGGATTTCACCCGAAGAGTCAAACCATATATTCTGTGTCAATGGAACTTACGAACAGATCCTGAACCGCAAGCCAAGCCACCTCCTCCTCCCCTATTGTGCAAAGTCAACCGAATGCGAATATCGCTATAAGGACTCCTGCCTAGTATGTAATAAGTGCTCTGTTGGTGAGGCATATGGGCTTGCCAAAAAGATGAATATCAAACCCATTACTATCATAAGTTTTGAGGATTTAGTAGAAAAACTTGCGTCATTAAAAAGGAATAATATAAAGGCTTATATCGGTTGTTGCTGTGAACAATTTTATACAAAACACCGGAATACATTTGAGTCTATCGGTATCCCCGGAATACTCCTTGATATAAATAGCGAAACCTGCTATGACTTAGGCAAGGCAAGTTTTGCCTATAGAGGTGAATTTGAAAATCAGACGCGCCTCAATTTAGAACTCCTAAAGAGGGTGCTCAATGGACTATGATGTCCTGATTGCTGGTGCTGGACCGGCTGGTTCAATGACCGCCTGGAAACTGGCAGAGCGGGATATTAAAGTATTGATGGTTGATAAAAAGAGGGAAATCGGAGTGCCTGTGCGGTGTGCTGAATATATCCCCGCTTTACTATCAAAAGAAATCCCAATCCCCCCGGGGGCGATTGCATCTGAGATTAAGAAGATGAGAGTCTATTTTGATAACACATCTTATGAATTTTCAACTCCCGGCTATATCTTAAACCGCTCCCTGTTTGAGAAATTCCTTGTGACAAAGGCAATAAAAGCAGGTTGCACTTTATGGCTGAATACAGAATTTATCGGTTTTAAAGACAATCGTCCAATTGTCCTTAAAGATGGCAAAGAGGTTGAAGTTGGTGCAAAGATAATCGTCGGTGCCGATGGTCCTGCTTCACGGTTGGGTCGTTTAATAAATGGAAGGTATCAAGAATATGTTGTTGCCTATCAACAGGAACTGCCAATTATTAACCGAATGGACTACACCGAAGTATATTTTGATAAGAAATTCTATGGTGGCTATGCCTGGGTATTTCCGAAACAATCTAGTGCCAATGTTGGTGTAGGTGTGAAGGTAAGTTTGGAGAGAGGGATTATAATCAAGGAGGTCTACAACTACTTTGTAGAAAACCTTATAAAAGATAATAAAATCCTCCCTTCACCATTAAAGACCATAACGGGAATAATTCCGGTTGCCGGTCCTGCCAAGACAGTAAAAGGGAATATCCTTCTGGTGGGAGACGCGGCGGGGCAAACCCATCCCATTACCGGGGCCGGTATCCCTCAAGCAATAATCTGTGCAAAGTCTGCCGCCGAAGCAATCATTAAGGCATTGAAAAAGAATAACTTGAATCATCTCATTGAATATGAGAAAGAATGGCAGGATTTGTACGGCAAGGAACTGACCCGTGCCATTATAAAGAGAAGAAAGATGGAAGCGGAGTGGGATAATCTTGAAAAGATATTTAAAGAATGCTGGCTCTCTTTTGCTGAATACTATGGATAGATTGAAAGACCTTGCCCAAAAGGCGCGGGAAAGATCATATTCATATTTCGGCAAGAAGGTCACCTTCTACATACCCGGGATGTTTTACTACAATGGTGAAAGAGGATGTTATCCGGCAATATCACTAACCGGAAGAAGGTGTGAACTCAATTGCAGCCATTGTCAGGGCAGACTCATTGAATCAATGATTCCGGCAGATAAGCCAGAAGAGTTATTAAGGGCAGGCGAAGAACTGGTCGCAAATGGTATGGAAGGCTTTCTTCTAAGTGGTGGTTTTGATAAGAATCATTCAATCCCCTGGAAGAGATTTATTCCCGCAATAAGAAGAATAAAACAAAACCATAGTAAAACAAAAATTTCAATACATTGTGGCATAATAGATAGAGAGACAGCACAAATGCTAAAGGAGGCAGGGATTGACCAGGCATTGATAGATATGATTGGTGATGATGGGACAATAAAAAGGGTCTATCATACCGATATAAGAGTAGGTGATATTGTTAAGACAATTGAAAATCTCATTAATGCTGAAATTCCCGTTGTCCCCCATATCGTTGTCGGAATAGATTTTGGAAGTATCAAAGGAGAATATAAGGCAGTGGATATACTACAAAATTTTCCAGTAAAGACCCTTGTATTTGTGAGCCTTATGCCCCTTCCCGAGACACCGATGGAAGGAATTAAAACCCCAACGGCAGAGGAGATTGCAAAATTATTTATATATGCAAGATTAAAAAGCCCTGCTCTCTTAATGGCGCTCGGTTGTGCAAGGAGAAGGGGCTACTCTGATATTGACCTATGGGCAGTTGAATGTGGT
>CBFGJQ010000014.1:0-6467 GCA_965649095.1 Caldifarciminota bacterium
GCAAATTATCTTGAATATCAACCTAATCATCTAATTCTGTGGAATGCAATTCAGTGGGCGGTGAAAAATGGTTATAAAATTCTTGACCTGGGCCGAACCGCGCCAGACAATGTTGGTTTAATAGCTTTTAAACGCCACTGGGGTGCAGAAGAGACGGAACTACCGTACTACTACTATCCGGAGATTAAAGGTCCAGGTGCTATCAGAGAAAGTAGCAGAAAATATAAAATAGCAAGTTCAATCTTAAAAAAGATGCCGATTACGATATTAAAAATCGCCGGGAATTTATTTTACAAGCACTTTGGATAGGTCTGGAGTATTATAACAAAAAGATAATGCGTTGGCGTGTAAAGCGAAAACTTTGCCAGTAATTTATGGGTGAATTGATAAGATTTTGGAAATTACCAAGAGAATATGAAAAACTTTTATTACCTTCAGATGAAGAATTTGAAAGATTTCTTTTTGAAAGATATCAAGAAATTAACGATTTTAAAGGTTTAAATTTTTTTTATACAATTAAACCTTTGATTCCCCGTTTCTTACAAATCTCCTTAAGAAGATTAAAGGCAAAATCAGTTAAAAACAAATTTCCTCATTGGCCAGTTGAGCCATATCTTGAAGATTTTAAAAAAAAGAGTTTAAAATATATTAAGGACATTGAAGAAATCCCCTTTATCTGGTTCTGGCCTAAGGACAAATCTTTCGCCTTATGTCTAACACATGATGTAGAAACTATAGAAGGTCTTAAGAGGATTAAAAAAATTTGCGAAATTGAAAAGAAATTTGGACTTTGTTCAGCGTGGTTTTTTGTGCCAGAAAGATATCCGGTTCCTGAAACACTGATTGAAGAATTAAAAGGGGATGGTTTTGAAATAGGAATTCACGGATTAAAACACGATGGTAAATT
The DNA here is from genome assembly GCA_965649095.1 of Caldifarciminota bacterium. Lineage (GTDB taxonomy): Bacteria > Hydrothermota > Tepidihabitantia > SM23-42 > JAOAFX01 > JBDRWI01. Next base: position 908 of record CBFGJQ010000014.1, read on the forward strand.
GTTCATCGCAAAAAAAATATTTTACCAGAGAATGGAAAAAATAAAAATTTATGCCTCAAAATGGGGGGCAAGCGGATTCCGTTCTCCATCTCTTTTAAGAAATATCGAATGGATGAAAATACTACCTTTTGAATATGATTCATCTTTCCCGGATACGGACTTATACGGTCCTCAACCGGGTGGATGCCTATCGATCTTCCCTTTTTTCATAGATAATATTGTTGAATTACCTGTAACGATGCCCCAGGACCACACTTTATTTGAAATTTTGAAAGAAAGAAGCATAAAAACCTGGAAAGATAAAATCAACTGGATTGAAAGGATGCACGGGCTTGCCATAATTATCATTCATCCTGATTATTTCAGCAAATTTGTAGAGAGATATTACTGCGAGTTTTTGGAATTTATACTGGATAAAAATGATGTATGGTGTGCAAAGCCCATAGAGATATGTAAATGGTGGCGGGATAGAGATAGTTCTTATTTAATAATAGAAGAATCTAATAAATTAGTTATCACTGGTCCAGCATCTTTGCAAGGCAGTATAAACTATATTAAGAATCTTTTTTAAATATGCCGTGTTTCTTAAAAAAACAAAATATAAAACCAATTGATAAATGGACATTTTTAAAAGTCTTCCATCTAATAATGAATAAAATATTTAAAACATAAAATTTAAAAACTCCTTGACTTTACAGAAAGTTTTGATATAATGAATTTAATTAAGGAGAGATGATGAAGATAGCGGTGATCGGGGTTGGTTATTGGGGTCCCAATTTGGTTAGGAATCTATTGAATAATAAATCAGTGAGTGAGGTCTATTGTTTTGATATTGATGCAAAAAGACTGCATAATATTCAACAGCGTTTTCCAACGGTAAAAATTGTTGATAACTATGAGGATATATTAAACAATCCCAAAATCAGTGGTGTCTGCATTGCGACTCCGGCAAGCACTCATTTCTCTCTTGCAAAGATGGCAGTAGAACATGATAAACATGTGTTAGTAGAAAAGCCGTTCACCGTGACTGTTAGGGAAGCAGAAAATTTGGTCGAACTCGTAAGCAAAAAGGGACTAAAACTTCTGGTTGATCATATTTTTATGTATAATGGGGCAGTGCGTAAAATAAAAGAGATAATAGATTCAGGAGAAATTGGAAAAATTCTTTATTTTGATGCGGTGCGGATCAACCTGGGGCTTTTTCAGCACGATGTTAATGTTATATACGACCTGGCAACGCATGATATTGCCGTAATGCTCTATTTATTAGATAAAAATCCAAAAGCAGTATCTGCGATCGGTGTGGGTCATTATAATACAATAGAAGATATCGCCTATCTGACGTTTTTCTTTGAAAACGATTGCCTAGCCCACTTTCATGTAAACTGGCTTGCGCCGATAAAAGTCCGCAGAATTTTGATCGGTGGTTCTCAAAAGATGGTCGTTTACGACGATCTGGAAGCGGTCGAGAAGATAAAGGTATATGATAAAGGAGTTGAGATAAAAAGCAAAGAGGGAATTTACAAAACATTAGTTCAGTATCGCACCGGCGATATGCATGCACCAAAATTTGATACCACAGAGCCACTTTCACTTTTAATACAAGATTTCATAGCTGCAATAAAGAATGGAACAGAACCATTATCAAATGGCAAAACCGGTCTTGAAGTTATGAAAATTTTAAATGCGGCGCAGAAATCATTAAAAAATAATGGTAGCACGGTGGCATTAAAATGAATAGTTATCAGATAATAAAAGATGTTAAATTGGGTAAAAATGTAAAAATTTTTGGTTTTGTTAATTTGTATGGCTGCGAAATTGGTGATAATACCAAAATCGGCACCTTTGTTGAAATTCAGAAGAATGTAAAAATCGGTAAGAATTGCAAGATTTCCACCCATACATTCATCTGTGAGGGGGTTACGGTAGAGGACAATGTTTTTATTGGGCATAATGTGACTTTTATAAACGATAAATATCCGCGCGCGACAAATCCAGACGATTCAATGCAAACAGAGAAAGATTGGAAGGTAGTCCCTACGCTTATAAAAAAGGGGGCTTCAATTGGCTCAAGTGCAACAATCCTTTGTGGTGTTACAATTGGAGAAAATGCAATTGTTGGCGCCGGGAGTGTCGTCACCAAAGATGTCCCTAACAATACAATAGTTGCTGGTGTGCCGGCGAGGGTGATTAGAAAGATAAGGAAGTTATGAGGGTAATTACGATTGATTACCCTTCCCTTCTGCCTTCTCCCGCCGGAGGAGAGGGATTGATATATACGAGGAGGTTTAATTGCAGGTTCCTTTTATGGACTTAAAGAGACAATATGAAATGATCAAGGATGAGATAGATGAGGCAATTCAAAAAACTATTGACTCCTGTGCCTTTGTTGCTGGTGAAAAGGTAAAAGAATTTGAAAACAATTTTGCCAATTATTCAGGTGCAAAGTATGGCATCGCAGTCTCATCTGGCACAAGTGCCATATATGCTGCGCTGAAGGCCCTTGATATAGGCAGACACGATGCCGTAATTACTGTTCCCTACACATTCATTGCCACCGCCGAAGCAATCAGTTTGACGGGTGCCACACCGATATTCGTGGATATAAAAGAAGATTCTTATACCATTGACCCAGAAAAGATAAAAGAATATATTGAAAAGAAGTGTGAATGGGTTGAGAAAAAGAATATCTTAAGGGACCAGGAAAAGAAATTGAATGTCAGGGCGATAATCCCTGTCCATCTTTATGGCCAGACCGCGGATATGGATGAAATCCTGAATATTGCAAAGAGATACAATCTTGCCGTAATTGAAGATGCGGCACAGGCACACGGGGCACTATACAAGGATAGGAAGGCAGGGGCTATTGCTGAACTTGGTGCATTCAGTTTCTATCCCAGTAAGAATTTGGGCGCATATGGTCAAGGAGGAATGGTTCTAACCAACCGTGAGGAACTTTCAGAAAAAGTGAGAATGTTAATTGACCACGGGCAGAAAGAGAAATATCACCACGAATTTGAAGGCTGGAATTTCAAGATGGATGGCTTTCAGGCAGCGATTCTGAATGTAAAATTAAATTATCTGGATGACTGGAATGAAGACCGCAGGCAAAATGCCTATTACTATAATGAACTATTGAGTGGCCTGGAGAACATAATTACTCCTATCGAAATGCCCTATGGTAAGCACATCTACCATCTCTATGTCGTGCGTGTAAACGAACGGGAAAAATTCCAAACCTTCCTCAAAGAGTCGCAAATAGGAACCTCAATCCATTATCCAATTCCATTACACCTTCAGAGAGCCTACCAGTACCTCGGCTATAAGGAGGGAGATTTTCCAGTCGCCGAAAAAGTTGCTAAAGAGGTTATCTCGCTTCCAATGTTCCCGGAACTAACCAAACACGAAATTGAGTATGTCTGTGAAAAGATAAAAGAATGGGTTAATATAAGTACCTGAGTGTCTCAGCAATCCCTATCAAATTTCAATGGTTAAAATCATCCTATTTCTCGCCGATATTTTTGTGATAACAAGCTCTTTTTTTATCGCACTGTTAGTCAGATTTGGATGCATCCACCCACCATGTCAGAATCAATGGTATACACTCTTCTTTCTTCCTCCTGTTATCTTGTTTATCTTCGCCTTGAATAATTTATACGATCACTATTTCTATGCTCAGATTGGTCGCATCTTCTACAGGATTATAAAAGGTTATATTTTCGCCCTGGTCCTCTATATTACAATAGGATTTGTGAGCAAATTCAATTTCCTCATAAGCAGTCGTGGATTTATTGCACTTTATTTCCTCATCTTCTTAATAGGTATATTGTTGGTGCGACTCATCCTAATTCCTTTAATCTTGAAATTATACTTTACACAACCCCAGAGAAAAAAAGTCTGCAACTACATCGGGCCCGAGACATTTTTTGATACCCTCACCAATTTTATCGTTAATAATCCAGTTTTGGGACTTACCATCACTAAGAGTCAAATAGGGAATCCAAAACCAGCCCCTGATGCATTCTTTCTTTATAGCACGGCACAAGACTTCGGTGAACTATATTGGGAAATTAAGTCAAAAATTATCCCTGATAAACCCCTGCTTGTTATTTCAAATTTATTTAATGAATTGAACATCAACTGGGAGTGGTGTAAAATATCTTCTCTTCCTGTGTACGCCTTCCTTACCCGCACCCACCTGAGGGCAAATATCATTCTTCAACGGGCAATTGACATTATTGTCTCTTTAATCTTTCTAATTCTATTATCACCGCTCTTTCTTCTCATCGCCCTTGCCATAAAGATTGACTCCCCAGGACCGGTTATCTACAAACAGAAGAGATGTGGTAAGGATGGTAAAGAATTCATTATGTATAAATTCCGCTCAATGTATCACAATGGGGGAAATCAGGAGGAGAGAGAAGATGAGTTTAGAGAATATATTACCCAGCCGATAAACAAAGGTAAGATAATTGACTTCCGACAAGTCACAAAAGTGGGCAGTATTCTGCGACGGACATCTATTGATGAACTTCCCCAGTTCCTAAATGTTCTTAAAGGTGATATGACACTGGTTGGTCCCAGACCACCACTACCCTATGAAGTTAAATATTATAAAGATTGGCATAAAGATCGCCTCAAGATAAAGCCGGGCATAACCGGGCTATGGCAGGTATATGGTCGGGGCAGTATGCCCTGTGATTCTTCAATATTTTTAGATTTAATCTATATTATCAATCGGTCGTTACTATTGGACATTAAATTGTTTTTTCAGACTATCCCCGCGGTTATTCTGGGAAAGGGAGCATATTGAAGAATAGTTTATGGTTTATGGATAGGGATGTTAGTATATAATGGGTTGATTTGTTTATAGTTTTTTATACTCCTAACTATGCCATAAAACCATACTGGCTACTATGCCATACAACTTCATACTATGACCATCCTATTTATCTTCTACATCTACTATCCTATTGACTCCTGGCAGAATGAACTACTTGAAGAACTTCAGGTAAGGGGTGAATATTTAACAAACACCCCAAGCATAAGACCATATTCTATCCCCAATTTGATTCGCACTCCCGCAAAAGAAGAAAAAGAGAGCAAGAATTTAGGACATCTCTGGGTGCCAAATCTCTCACTTAATATTCAATTTGATACAGTAAGGGTTGCTCGGTTTAAACCGATGGTGAATTACAATTTCTCTAACTTTACCTTCTATCTCCAACCTGATGTAAAATTCGGAACCGATAGTCTACCCCCAAGTAATGTCTTTAAAAACCTCTTTGCGGCGGATTATGAGCGCGTATATACCCGTTATGAAAATCGCCTTTTCTGCCTGTTCATTGGTCGCGAAAGATTCTCCATCGGTCCATCACCAAGGTATAATATGCTCCTTTCTGGATATGGTCCACCTTTGGATTGGTTCCACTATTCCCTTTCGGCAAAGACCATCAAACTCAGTTATTACCTGAGTCAACTTGATGATATGGTTTGTAAACCAGTAGAATATGTGGGTGATACAATTACAAGACTAATAAATGCCCGTAGATACCTGATA
>CBFGJQ010000015.1:0-6466 GCA_965649095.1 Caldifarciminota bacterium
TATTAACTTACCCATTTCATCAATGTGCCCTAAGAGAATATGACCACCAATCCTGCCCCCCATTACCATTGCCCGCTCAAGGTTTACATAGTCACCTACCTTCCAGTAAGGAAGGGTTGTTCTCCTTTCTGTCTGTGCCATCGCCTCAACTACAAAGCCATCTTTTAAGATATCAGTTACAGTCAGACAGATACCCTGAATTGAGATACTCTCCCCTCTCCTTATAGATAGAGTTGACTGAATAGAAATTTTTCTACCCCCCCCTTCAACGATCTTCAAAATCCTACCCTTTTCTTCAATTATGCCGGTAAACATAATAGAGCGTATCTCCATTTAAATTCATTGAATTCATCTTCTGGAGTTCTATGGAGTTCTCTTTCAAGAAGTCTATCCCTGCTCCAACACTTTCGGGGGCAACAAAGATGTCCAATTCATCATACAATCCCTTTGCTAAAATCTGCGAAAAGAGAATCCCGCCCCCCTCCACCAATATTGAACCAAATTCCATTCTGCCCAGTTCTTCAAAGACCAAATTTAGTGGATAATAATCGCCTTTAAACAGGATAATCTCAATACCCTTTTCTTTTAGTTGCCTGATTTTGTTCTGGTCCGCATCTTCGCTGGTAATAATTAACCTCCTTGCATCTCCCTTTAGAAAATTTGCATCTAAGGGAATTCTAAGGTGAGGGTCGAGGACGACCCTGGCTGGGTTATTTCTGCCAACAAACCGGTCGGTGAGATATGGGTTGTCTTTTAATACCGTATTTATGCCGACCAGGACTGCACTCACTCGGCCCCGCAGGGAATGGACATATCTTCGCGACTTAATAGAAGTAATGTATCTATTCTTGAAACCGGTGATTCTGCCATCACAAGAGGAGGCAATCTTTACGATTACATAAGGTCTTTTCGTGGTAATATATTTTTGATACCAGTGGTTTAAATCTATAGCCTCTCTTTGTAGTATTCCGGAAATAACTTCTATATTATTTTTCTGCAGTATTGTTATACCCCTCCCCTTTACTACGGGATTTGGGTCGGTCATTGCAATGACGACTCTTTTTATTCCCGCTTTTATTATTGACTCAACGCAGGGTGGGGTGCGACCTTCAAAACAGCAGGGTTCAAGGTTTACATAAAGGGTTGCCCCTTGCGCATTCCTTCCTGCTTCAATCAGGGCACAGACCTCTGCATGTGCCTCACCGAGCTTGCGGTGGAAACCACGACCAACAATCCGACCGTTTTTTACAACCACTGCCCCAACCAAGGGATTGATTCCGGTCTTCCCCCAGCCTTTGGTTGCAAGGCACAATGCCTCCTGCATAAATCGTTCATCAAGGGTATCTCTTATCATAATAAACCCTTCTGCTTCAGTCGGGTAATCCGATTGAGGAGGGTTTTATATGATACCCTTAAAATTCGGGCTGCCTCTGATTTATTGTAATCGGTCTTCTTTAGTGTCTCTCTTATGAGTTCTGCCTCAGCCATTTCCCGGCCCAAACTTCCTGCCGATTTTAAGTCCATCTCTTCTAATGGTCGGGTGATAAATCTCTTTTCTCTCAGTGGTAATAGAATATCTTCAGGCTGGATTACATCACCGGCAAGGATATTTGCCCTCTCAATTGTGTTCTCAAGTTCACGGATATTGCCTGGCCAATCATAGCCCATCAATTTCTTCAGGGCTGATTCAGTAAGTTTCTTTTTTGACTTCAGTCTCTTTAAGAAGAATTCGGCAAGGATTGGAATATCTTCTCTTCTCTCCCTTAAAGGGGGAATTGTGATGGGAAAGACGCTCAATCGGTAGAATAGGTCTTCTCGGAATTTCTTCTCCTTTACTAAACTTGTAAGGTCTCTATTGCTGGCGGCAATTATCCTCACATCAACCCTGATTGTTGATGTCCCCCCGAGTCTCTCAAATGTCCTCTCCTGCAGAACCCTCAAAATCTTTGCCTGGAGATTCAAGTCAAGGTCGCCAACCTCATCAAGGAAGACCGTTCCCTTATCAGCGAGTTCAAATTTACCAATCTTTCTTGTTGTGGCACCGGTGAAGGCACCTTTTTCGGAACCGAAGAGTTCATTCTCAAGGAGTTCCTGGGGTATCGCGGCACAGTTTATGGCAACGAATGTATTCTCCTTTCTGGACGAGAGAATATGGCAGGCACGGGCAAAGAGTTCTTTGCCGGTGCCGGATTCGCCTAACAGCAATACTGTAGTATCGGTTGGGGCAACTTTCTGTAGTAATTCAATAGCACTTTTTATGGCTTTGCTACCGCCAACGATCTCTGGGAAACCAAAGGTTCTTTTTACCTCTTCTTTCAAAAGGATATTCTCATAGTATCTCTTCTTCTCCTCAAGTATTCTTTTAACTAAAAGAATGAGTTGTTCCATCTCAAAGGGTTTAGTTAGAAAATCGGTTGCCCCGAGTTTCATTGCCTCTACTGCCCGCTCAATTGTTCCGAACGCGGTCATAATTACAAATCTCGTCTCCGCATCAATAGCCTTTAGTTCTTTCAATAGGTCAAGACCATCAATATCGGGAAGCCTCAAATCAAGGAGGCAGATTTCAAATTTTTCCCTTTTAAATGCCTGTAGTGCCTCTCTGCCTGTTTTTACGATTAAACTCGTAATATCGGCATCCTCAAGTGAAGTCTTTAAAACTTCGCCAAGGCTCGCCTTGTCTTCAACGATTAGGACATCAGCCATCAGGTTTTGAAGTTTTTTGTGATTTCCACCAATTTATTAATGATTGAAACTAATTCCCGACTGGCGTGAGAAAATTCCTCGGTGACGGCAGACTGCGCTTCCATTGAGGCGAGAATCTGCTCGGCGGCAGTGGAATTTTCTTTTGATATGCTGTATGATGATTCAATCTGCTTTATTATACCACCTATTTCCATCTCCTCCTGTGTAATTACATTCTTTATCTCCTTTATTGCGTTATTCAGTTCAATAATCCCCGTGGAGATTGTCTTTAAGGATTCGGTTGTTGCCCTCACCACCTGATTCCCTTCTTTGATTGCCTTCATCACCTCCTCAGAACTCAGGGTAACGGTCCTGACCGACTCAGTCATCTCTTTAATGATTTTATCAATTTCCGTCGCAGAATTCTGGGTGCTGTCAGCGAGTTTTTTCACCTCATCGGCGACAATGGAGAATCCTCTACCATATTCACCAGCGCGGGCGGCCTCAATTGATGCATTGAGTGATAAAATGTTAATCTTCTCCGAGATGCTGTTTATTGTTGCAATTATCGTGCTGATTGCATTTGAGATGTCACTCAATTTTGCCATTAAACTGATGAGATATTCATAACGATTGCTTACAATCTCAATATTTTTTATTATCTGGTCACTTTTATTTAAGGCGGCAGTAAGATTGGTTGAAAACTCAGCTGAGTTATTTTCTATCTTTTTAATATTATTAACCACTTCAAAGCTGATTTCACTCAGCATCTTACCCCTGTTTATTGACTGTTCAAGTTCCCGGTATTGCTGGTCAACACCATCGGTCATCTTCTGGGTTGTGGCAACAATTTCTGATATCCCGGTAGAGATTTCTCCGGCGGTTGCGGCAATCTTGCTGCTAATATTGGAAAGATGCTGGGTGAGTGTCTGGATGACCCTTACTATATTCAATTCAGTCTCAAATAGATTATTAATGCTTATCCCCAAAAAATGTATCTCATCACGTTCATCTTTTGGAATATATCGGAGGGTGAGGTCCCCCTTTTCTGCTTTAGTTAACAAAATCCGTAAATCCTTCAATCTTATTAATCTTTTTTCAAAATCAAGCATTATGATAAACACAACGATTGTGAATAAGATAAGTTTGGTGAACTCCAATCCAGGGTTGAGTTCGGGATAGAGCTTTGTGGTTGTGAGGGTCATAATTGCATAAGCAGCATCAACCAGTGCCATCGCATATAAACCATTTTTCATCCCTAAATAGTATGCAGGATGAAGCACGATATAAAAATAGATAATAAAAAATAGGTTTCTGATTTGAGGATTGACAAATCCCAGGCCGAAGGTAAGGATGATTGTGGTGAAGGCGGTTAGAATATAGGGTAATACTGGTGAATAGATATTTCTTTTACAAAGATAATGGATAAATAGTCCGAAGAAAAAGGTTACACCAGCGAGAATCGGGAGCAGTTCGGGCACCGACATAAATTTAAGGAACCAGCCAAAGAAGAAGATGATTTCCACTATAATACAGAATACCATCGTTGCTATGCTGGCCTGTTTGGTGTAAGACAATTCTTTTTCTCTCATCTCTTCCCTTTCCATTATGACCTCCCCAAAATTTCTCGTGTCCTTTTCATTGCACAGAATTCACCGCACATTGTGCAGGTAAGGGATGATTGTGACCGGTGGCGGGTAAAGATTTCTTTTGCCCTTTTGGGTTCAATCAAAAGGTCTAACATCCTTTGCCAGTTTAGACTATATCGGGCACGGGATACCTCCCGGTCTTGTTTCAGGGCATCTTTATTACCCCTTGCAATGTCCGCGGCATGGGCGGCAATCTTTAAGGCAATTACCCCTTCCCGCACCTCCTGGACATTGGGCAATCCGAGATGTTCTGATGGTGTAACATAACATAAAAAGTCAGCCCCATAGTATCCAGCGATTGCACCACCAATCGCCGCAACAATATGGTCATAGCCCGCACCGCGGTCGGTAACCAGTGGTCCCAGGACATAAAAGGGAGCACCCCCGCAGATAGTTTTCTGGAGCTTGACATTCGCCTCTATTTCATTTATGGGAATGTGCCCGGGACCTTCCACAATTACCGAGACCCCCTCCTTTCTTGCCCATTTCACAAGTTCACCGATTATGACAAGTTCTTTTATCTGGTATTCATCGGTGGCATCGGCAATTGCACCGGGCCGCAAGCCGTCCCCCAAACTTAAAGTGGCAGAATATTTCCGGGCAAGTTTCAAAAGGCGGTCGTAGTATTCATATAAAGGATTTTCCCTATTATTAAATTTCATCCATTCAATCATCATTGAGCCGCCTCTGCTCACCACACCACAAACCCTGCTTTTCTTTTCTATCCCTTTGATACTTTCTTGAGTGACTCCACAATGGACGGTGATAAAGTCAACCCCATCCTCAAGGTGCCTTTCAATCACCTCAAATATCTCATCAACCGTTGCCCTGGTGAATGGCCTTTTTTTCTTACGCATTTCAATCGCCACCTGATAAATGGGAACAGTCCCCACCGCAACCGGTGAGGCATTGATAATCTCCCTTCTAATTTTATCTACATCGCCACCGGTGGAGAGGTCCATCACGCTATCAGCGCCGGCCTCAATTGCTACATTCAGTTTTGCCAGTTCAAGTCTTATATTTACAAGGTCAGGCGAGGTTCCTAGGTTGGCATTTACCTTAGTCTTTAAGCCCTCTCCGATCGCCAAAGGTTTTATCCTCCGGCGCCGGTTTTTTACCAATACCACCTTGCCGGTCTTAATGTTATCCCTTAATTGTTTGATTGTAATTCCTTCTCTTTTTGCAACTTCTGCTAAATCCATTACGAATACTCCACCTGAACCGCAAGTGATGTCTTGGGAACCGCATAGGCGACAAACTTGACAATGAAATTCATTGCTGATTCTTCATCGGGTGCTTCAAATATCAAAACATAATCGGGCTTGCCAAAGAGGGACAAGAATTCCCTTATCTTAATCCCTTTTGTGACTTCAATCTTCTTTATTGCCTCAAGCATCTTCTCCGCCCTTCCCGGAATTACATCAAGTGTGGTCACGAAGATCATTCTGCCTCCCATATCTTCTTATTATATACTAAAAAATTCCTTTGTCAACAGAATACGCTATAGTTTATCCACTTCTTCATTCCCTCAATTCCAATTATCTCCTACATCTCCAATGAATTTTTGTTTCGATTATTTTCTGGTGTCAGATGAAAAGAAAAGAACCTGTGTGAGGCAATTTTGAAGACAATTTTTAGACTGCCACCATCTGGCGCCCAGTTAAATTTACTTTCATCAGGCTGTAAAACACTCCCTACAAATCGCGGTGCAATACCCGCTATAAAAGGGTGCCTAACCTGAGGAAATTCTCCAAGTATAGTATCTTCCCTATTAGAAATTATTTCCCATAATTTGGGTGTAATAGTTATAAATGCCTAGATGCCTGTTGCCTCTTCCCTTCTATATTTCTCAACCTCTAACAATACGGATAAATAAGGGATGAAGAGTAAAACACAGCGGATTAAAGATAGGTATAGAATATCACTTTTACAGGATATTCAGGGGGAGACCCCCTGAAAACCCCCGCTATATAACAAACATTTGCCTTGTGCAAAACACATCTCACTCCGCAGTTTCTGAATATCTTGGCGTCTTTTTCTTTCATAATGAAAAACTTCAGAGGCTGTGTCGCAATTCAAAAATTTGCTAATTTGTAGCGGTTTGACCCATGATTTACATCAGGGCAAGTTTATCA
>CBFGJQ010000016.1:0-6440 GCA_965649095.1 Caldifarciminota bacterium
AGGGGCGAAAGCCCCTGAAACCCCAACCCTCACCCTCCCCTCTCCCTTGAAAAGGGAGAGGATAAAGGTGTGAGGGTGCCATTAAAATTTTTGAAATTCCTATTACCTCAAGATATTCAGGAACGGCGGGGTGAGATGTGTTTTGCACAAAGCAAATGTTTGTTATATAGCGGGGGTTTTCAGGGGGCATCCCCCTGAATATCTTGTCCATTAAGGATTTTTCTTTGATATGCCTTTCTTATTTCATCTATTGGTAAATTGACCAACTCTTCTCTTCCATAGTAGATAACAAGACTTCTCCCCCCTTTTGTCTTACCAATATTGGAATAGGGTAATCCCGAAAAGAGCCGTTCAAAATCTTCGGCATTCTCCGGCAGGACCTCAACCAAAAATCTTGTATTCGATTCAGAAAAGAGGATGATATCGGGCCTCTCCTCAATTCCCTCACAGGCAACCTTTTTTAAGTCAATCTCACAGCCAATATCTCCTGCCAATGACATCTCACTTATTGCCAGCCCAAGGCCACCTTCGGACAGGTCATGGCAGGAGAGAATCAGCCCTTCATTAATTGCCCGATGGAGCCTCTTCATTATTATTGGTGCATTCTTCAGGTCAACGGTTGGGACAATGCCACCTTTTATCCTTAAGAGTCTAAGGTATTCAGAACCACCAAGTTCATACTTCGTCTTACCAATTAGATAGATAAGGCGCTCCGGACCCTTGAAATCCATAGTGATACACCTTTTAACATCCTCAATGATGCCGATTGCTGAGATCAAGAGGGTCGGTGGGATGAGATGGCTCCTCCCCTCCTCATCAACCCATTCATTATTCAGACTGTCCTTTCCTGAGATGAAAGGGACACCAAATGCCTTCGCCCCATCATAACAGCCCTTTGCGGAAAGGACAATGTCACCCAGCACCTCTTCCCTTTCCGGGGATGAAAAGGAGAAGTTATCAAGCATAGCGCACCTGGTGATATCCCCACCCACCGCGGTAAGATTCCTCAATGCCTCATCTATTACCGAAAGTGCCATATTATAGGCATCATATCTGCCATACCCGGGATTTATACCACAAGAGACGGCAATCCCCCTATCTTTATCAAGGCGCGGCCTGATTACTACTGCATCCTGCGGTCCCTCACCCTTCAACCCGGCAAATGGCTTTATGACACTTGAACCCTGAACCTCATGGTCATATTCACGAACGAGCCACTCCCGCGAGCAACAATTGAGGCTACCGACGATCTCTAACATTACCCCATTCAGATCAGCCGGCTCGGGAATATGTGGCTCTCTGTCAAAAGCGGGCCTTTTTCGGGCAATCCTTATGGGTCTGGGTAATCCATTGTGGAGGAAGTTCATATCCAAATCACAGACCTTTCTCTTTTTGTAGTATAGGATTAGCCTTTTATTATTGGTAAATCGGCCAATTGGCGTTGCCTCAACATTCTCTTCTTTAAAGATTTTAATAACACTTTTTAGATACTTCGGCGGGACTGAAAGTATCATCCTCTCCTGGGATTCAGATATCCAAATCTCTCTTGGTGTCAGTCCTCTATATTTTAAGGGGACTTTTTCAAGATAGACTACTGCCCCGATCTTCTTTCCCATCTCACCGACTGCACTTGAAAGACCACCACCACCACAATCGGTTATTGCACTTAAAAGTTTCTTTTCCGTTACCTTTAAAAGACAATCCAGGACCTTCTTTTCCATTATCGGATTACCAATCTGAACACAGGACTTCTCCGCCTTTACGGACAGTTCAGCCGAGGAGAATGTAGCGCCATGAATCCCGTCCCGGCCGGTTCTGCCACCGACTAAAAGGATATAGTCATTGGGCATCGGCCTCTTTTTTACCCGGTCCTTTCTGATTATCCCCACGGTCCCACAATAGACCAGGGGATTAAATAAAAAGTCCTCGTCAAAATAGACCGCCCCACTTGCCGTAGGAATCCCCATACGATTACCATAATCCCTGACCCCCTGATATACACCCTTGATAATCCTCTTTGGATGTAAAATTCCCTTTGGCAGCTGGTTCAAGTCAATAGCCGGTGGTCCAAAGCAGAATACATCCGTATTCATAATTGGTCTGGCACCGAGTCCGGTCCCCAGGATGTCCCTTATCACACCACCAATCCCGGTTGCCGCACCGCCGTATGGTTCCAATGCCGAAGGGTGGTTGTGGGTTTCAACCTTGAAGCAGACACCATACTCCTCATCAAATTCTATAATCCCTGAGTTATCATGGAATACGGAAAGGCAATAGGGATGATTTATCTCCCGGGTTGCCTTCATTATTGTATTTTTTAATAGATTATCAATGACTTCACCATCAAAGTCTATCTTTCCTAAAAATGTCTTATGCCGACAGTGCTCACTCCAGGTCTGGGCAATCGTCTCCAGTTCAACATCGGTTGGTTTGCGCCCCACTTTCTTGTAGTATCCTTTTATTGTCTCCATCTCTAAGAGGGAAAGGGAGAGTCCCATCTCGCTACTAAGCCGGAGAAGGTCGGTTTCAAGATCAATCTTCAAAGATATATACTTGGGTTTTTTATATCTCATCTCTTCTTCTCTGGCCTCTCTTATGTGCTGGACCAGTGGATTATACAGAAATAGACCTGCATATTCTTTCAATCTCTCCGGTTTAAATCTCCCTTTGAATATATAATTTGTTGCCGTCTTTATCTGATAGGACTCGGGCATCTTTATTCCTAAGTCACCGATTGCCTTTCTTATGCTCTCCTCCTTTGGATCAGATACACCCGGATTATACAGAATCTCAAACCCCTCGCCCTTTCCAATTCTGAATTCTTCAACTACCGGGTCGCAGAATAACTCCCGGGCGATGAATTCTATCTCTTTTTTTGTAAACCTCTTATCAAGGTAGTATACATCCCTCACCTCAACCGATTCAATTCCAGAAAGACCGATTGATTCAAAGTTCTCTTTGACAAATTTCCCGCGGAGGTCTTCCCTTCTTCTTATCTCAATGCGATACATCTATACCCCTTCTCTTTAGCCATATCCCCATGATAATTATTAGCCACAGAATCAAAAAAGAGATGGATATGAGAATTAGAAGGAACACCAGGGGCTGGAATTTAAGTTCCGAATCTTCATCACCTTGCGAAACGAAAAAGGTCCTTTTGGGACTTTACCTCCTTTAAAAGTTCAATCCCTTTTTTGATGAGGGGGTCGTAAGAGGTCCTTATCCGATATGACTCCTTCTGCCCAAAGAGATTGGCAAATATCTCTTGCTTTAATTGCTGGGCGATTGGTATCTTTGCCGAATCAAATTGGGCATCGGTGAATTCCAGCTTCTTCTTCTCCCTCAGGTATGTAGCAAAACAGTCAAGGACATTCTTATCAACCTCAAAACTTTTATTAATTTCTCTGTGGGTCTGGGTATAATGGACGGCAAAGTCAAAGTAGTATCCCTTACTCCAGATATCAACCTCAAGTTTTGTTGGCTTGGGTGGCTCAACAATAATATCTGGGGTTATCCCACCCCGGCCATATACCTTCCGTTTAAGAACTATCGTAATATATAAATTTTCCTTTGTAGTATCAATCCTCGCCTCCTGAACCGTTGTTGTCTCGGCACCTAAATATGGCTTGTCAATGCACCTTCCTGATGGTGTATACCACCTTGCGGTGGTAAGTTTCAGTGCCCCCCCATCCTCAAGGGGAATGACATTCTGAACCGAACCCTTACCAAAGGTCTGGGTGCCAATGATGAGACTCCGGTCCCAGTCCTGCAATGCCCCGGCCACAATCTCTGAGGCCGAGGCACTCCCTTGGTTTACAAGGGTAATCATTGGAAATTCACCATAGGGATAGGCATTCTCGGCTTTGAATGTGCGCGGGGGTTCCCGCCTTCCCTTTGTAGTAACCACATCCCTGCCCTTGCTCAAGAATAGTTCACTGACCCGGACACCCTCCTGCAACAGACCACCGGAATTACCCCGCAGGTCGAAGATAATCTTTTTGGCACCCAAGGAAAAGAGTGAATCAAGCCCCTTTTTCAGTTCCGCATCTGCGGTCTTAGAGAAGTTTGCAAGATAGATATAACCAATATCATCCGCCACCATCCCGAAATAGGGGACTGCATCAAGTTTGATGATTGCTCTGGTGATTTCAACATTGAATGGCTCGGCAATCCCCTCCCTCTGGATTGTCAAAAGCACCCTGGTCCCGGGCATTCCCCGGATCTGCCGCACTACAACATCCACACTCTTACCCTTGGTGGGGATACTATCCACCATTATTATTGCATCGCCCGGTAATAATCCAGCCCGGTAGGCGGGCGTTCCTTCAAGTGGTGATATTACTACAATCTTCTCATCCCTTTTACCAATCTGGGCACCAATACCACCGAATTCTCCCTCGGTTGATATACGCAGTTGCTCATACTCCTCTTTGGTCAGATAGTTGGTATGGGGGTCTTTGAGGGATTCAATCATCCCCTCAATCGCCCCCCTTATCAAGGTATCGGCAGGAACCTCATCAACATAATTGTCCTCAATGTCCTTTAAGATTTTATTGAAGATCCGCAGTAAGGTATATGTATCTGGGCCAGCCCAAACCTTTTGGGCAACAAATACTCCTAAAAAGAGCGTAATTATCAACAGAGGCAGTAAAAACGGTAAACGATTAGTAAATGGATTTTTATTCCTTTCCATAATGCCACCCCTTTCTCTTTAATAAATCCTTTACATAATTGATTACTTCCCCCTGCAACTCTTCCACCGATTTTTCACCATCTAACAATTTTATCCTCTTCTTTGCCCGGTGCGCAAGTTTGAGATAACCCTCGCGAACCCTTTGGTGATAGAATTCGGTCTGGGTCTCCATACGGTCAGAGAACTTTCCCCTCTCCCTGCCTTTTGTAATATCAATATCAACCAAAAATGTCAAATCTGGTTTTAGACCAGCACTGGCAAAACGGTTGATTATTGAAATGAGACGTTGTGGTAATCCCCGGGCATATACCTGATAGGCAAAGGTTGAATCGCTGAATCGGTCGGCAATAACAAGTTTCTCCTCTTTTATTGCATTAAGAATCCTTTCATAGACAAGCTGACTGCGCGCGGCAAGAAAGAGTAAGACCTCACACCTTGGGTGGATTTTATTCTCTTTTGAAAGGAGAATCTCCCTTATCTTCTCACTTATCGGTGTTCCCCCTGGTTCACGCACAAGGAGATAGGGGATTCCCATCTTGTCACACCAGTTGGCAAGGAGTTCTGCCTGGGTTGTCTTACCCGAGCCTTCAACACCCTCAAATGTGATCAATAACCCCCGCTTCAATCAACCTCGCTAATATTTATCCCTTTCTTTTGATTTTGGTTGGCTTCATCCCGTACTTCTTGATAAAGTTTTCCGTCTTTTCCCGACAGATGTAGTCTGGATACTGAACCGGTGGAGATTTGAAGAAGTAACTGGAGGGCTCAATTATTGCCCCAGCGAGTTTATTATCCAGGGCAAGTTTTGCACACCTGATTGCATCAATTACCACTCCGGCTGAGTTTGGTGAATCCCAGACCTCAAGCTTCAATTCAATATTCAGTGGCACATCGCCAAAGGTTCTTCCTTCAAGCCTCATATATGCCCATTTTCTATCTGTGAGCCAGGCAACATAATCAGAGGGCCCAATATAGACATTCTCTTCGCCTATATCATATTTCAAAAGGGAGGTAACGGCCTGGGTCTTGGAGATCTTCTTTGAGGCAAGTCTTGTCCGCTCCAGCATATTCAAAAAATCGGTATTTCCACCCACATTGAGCTGGGATGTTCTCTCCAATTTTACACCCCGGTCATTGAAGAGATTAACCAGGACCCGATGGACAATCGTTGCCCCAACCTGTGATTTTATGTCATCGCCAAGGACGGGAAGCCCCTTTTCAATAAATCTCTTCTGCCAGTATTTCTGACTTGCGATAAAGACTGGAATACAATTTACAAAGGCACAATCGGCCGAGAGGACCTGCTCCACATACCACTTTGTTGCCTCTTCACTACCTACCGGTAGAAAATTGACCACCACATCGGTTCTTGTCTCTTTTAATAGACCAACAATGTCCGCAGTTGGTCCGGGCGCCTTTTCAATAATTTGGGAGAGATAATAACCAAGTCCATCATGGGTCATCCCCCGGACCACGGGTACATTCAATTTTGGAACTGAACAGAATCGGTAGGTATTATTGGGCTTTGTATAAATTGCCTCACCCAGGTCCTTACCTACTTTATTCTTATCTATATCAATTCCCAAAGAGAATTCAATATCACTTATATGATAGCCACCAAGCCGGGTATGCATAATGCCAGGAATAAATTCATCCTCTTTTGCATTCCTGTAATAATAAACCCCCTGCACCAGGCTTGATGCACAATTACCAACTCCAATAATAGCCACTCTAATCTTAGCCATTA
>CBFGJQ010000017.1:0-6437 GCA_965649095.1 Caldifarciminota bacterium
AATGTATGCCAGTATCCCTTCGCCATTGTGGAAAAATAATATCTATTTTTTAATTGATGTCAATGATAAACCCAGAATTTCTTTTTCTGGCGTCGCTGTATATGTAGTTCCTTTAAATAAATATTCTTGTCTCTAACAATTTCTAATCCCTTGAGTTTTGACAGATGATAAAAGGTGGGATTCTAACCCGGATTATTCACACTATTTTTGACAAATTCCGAGCAAATGGAGTCCGGAAGCGGTTTTACACCATTCTTTACGAAGAAAAAAATTCAACCCTCTGCTTTATAAAAACTTCAACCCTCACCCTCCCCTCTCCCTTACAAAGGGGGAGGATAAGCTTGAGGGTTCCCTTGATTAGTATGAATAATGCGGGCTAACATTTGTCTTCTTTTGGTGATGTCGACTTTTGGATCCTTTTTGCCCTATATTGCTGTAGTAAACTTTCCACGGTTTCTCAAAGCGGGAACTTCACTCCCCTATTTTTTTATCCCTTGATAACCCATGCTCTCCCTATTTATCCCTTTATAACTTAGAATCCTTTATCACCCAATCTAATTCTGACACCCGAAAAATTTATTTCTGTTTTACTCAGCTAACATTAAAAAAGCGTTGACAGATGCGATTATGGTGAATACAATTCTCAAAAGGAGGATTTATGAATTTTTTATTAATTTGCACAATTATTTATTGGTCACCATCCGTAGACCTTGGAATACCTGGGATTGATGATGTAAATCCACAAGCCAACCGACGGCAAGGGGAGCATACATGTCTGGTATGGGAGGCATATATTAACGGTAACTGGGAAATTTTTTCGCGGTTCTGCTATGGTCCAATCTATAGTGATACAATCCGAGTTTCCAATGATGTTGGGGATGACCACAATCCAGCCGTTGCCTATGACCAAATGAGAAATTGCTTCTGGTGTGTATGGGAGAGAGATTTTACTGATAGTTCAGAGATTTATATTAGTCAGGGGCAGTTGGGGAGTGGATGGCAATCGCACCAGCAGATTACCGCAGATTCTTTTTATAATTCAAACCCCTCAGTATGCGTCATTAATGACACGGTTTGGGTAGTATGGGGAAAATATGGAGTAATTTATGATTCGGTCAGGTTTGGGAATATTTGTGCACGATACTATGATGGTAATTCCTGGTCACCGGTGATGCAACTTACCAACGAGCCAAACCTCTCTAATATCAACCCCAAAATAAATAACCGCTATGGTCATCCCTTTGTGGTCTGGCAGAAAGGTATCTATTATTTTGACATCTATTATAGCGAGTATACTGGGGGTAGTTGGCAACCCCAACAGGATATTGCACCTGCTCCACCTCAGGATAGCAGACCCGAAATTGCAGTTCATCCCTCTATTATGGGAGATGCTGGTGTATGGGTAGTATGGATGTCTGACCGCGTCGCCTATAATCAGTTTGAGATATATAGCACTGCATATGATACATTTACCACCTATTATCGTATTACCGCACACGACTCTGCGGATGTGAATCCGAGCCCTCTTTACGTAATTGCTCTTACAAGACAGAACCTACCTTTTATAGCATTTGAAACAAAACGGAGTGGGAATTATGATATCTATACAACAGGCTGGTTTAATGATACAATCTTCCCAGTTGATACTAACCCTGCAATGGATATAAATCCGGTGATGACTGGTGGAGACTGGTATGTCTGGGTTCTGTGGCAGACCAATAGAGATGGAGATTGGGATATTTATGGTAGTTTTATCTATTGCGGCGGGATTGAAGATGAAAAGGGACAGGATTTAAGATACGAAAAAAAGATGCTGAAAGTCTATCCAAATCCATTTACCGATGCAGTATGGATTAGAATCAAAACTACTAACTCTGATGTATGGAAATCACTGAAGATTTATGATATTACCGGTAGACTCATAAAAGAGTGGGAAGGACAGATTTTAAATAAAAGAGATGTAATTATCTGGGATACTAAAAACGAATTATCTCCTAAAATTCCTGCGGGAATTTACTTTATAAAGATTGAGTGTGATGATATGTCTTTCATTCAGAGGGTTGTTAAAATAGAATAAAAAGATCTCTACTTCTTTCTCTTTCGCTGCCCTACTCTTATCCTCACCAGTGCCCGCTGGAATGCTGCCATTGCCTCGGCATGGGAAATCTTGTCTCCCCTTTTCTCTTCCATCAACTTCTGTGCCCGCTCCCTTGCCTTCATCGCCCTTTCCAAATCAATCTCCTCGGCACGTTCTGCCGCATCAGCAAGGATTATTACCTTATGGGGAAGGACCTGGACAAATCCACCGGTTATTGCCATAAATTCAGTTTCTCCATCTCTTTTTATCTTTATCTCACCGGGGCTGATGATAGAGACCAGAGGCACATGCTTGGCAAGGATACTTATCTCACCCTGGACCGTGGGCACAGTGAGCACATCCACATCCTCTGAATAGACAAGACGCTCAGGTGTTACGATTTCTAAACGGAACTTCATTTTCTAAATACTCAACCCGCCACACATATATAGACTTTGTTCGGGCATATCATCACACGCACCCTCAAGTATCGCCTTGAATGCTTTAATCGTCTCTTTTAGTGGCACATATTGACCGGGCCTGCCGGTAAAGGTTTCAGCGACAAAGAAAGGCTGGGATAAAAATTTCTGAATCTTTCTTGCCCTTGTCACAGTCAGTTTATCTTCTTCAGATAGTTCCTCAAAACCAAGAATTGCAATCACATCCTGTAAATCCTTATACCTCTGCAATACCCTCTGCACACCCCTTGCTACATTATAATGCTCTTCACCGACAAATCTCGGGTCCAGGATTGTGGATGTGGAATCAAGGGGATCAACTGCTGGATAGATTCCCAATTCTGCGATCGGCCTTGATAGAACAATCGTAGAATCAAGGTGTCCAAATGTCGTTGCCGGTGCCGGGTCGGTCAAATCATCGGCAGGCACATATACCGCCTGAACCGATGTGATTGAACCGTGCTTTGTAGAGGTGATTCGCTCCTGTAATTCACCCATCTCTGTAGCAAGTGTTGGCTGATAACCGACCGCGGATGGAATCCTGCCCAATAAGGCAGAGACCTCTGAACCTGCCATTGTGAAGCGATAGATATTATCAATGAATAATAATACATCTTTATGCTCAACATCCCTGAAATATTCAGCCATTGACAATGCAGTCAAACCAACCCTTGCCCTTACACCAGGGGGTTCATTCATCTGGCCGAAGACAAGGACCGTTTTATTGATAACACCTGAACGGTTCATCTCAAGATATAGATCGTTCCCCTCGCGCGTCCTCTCTCCTATCCCGGCAAATACTGAGACACCACCATGCTCAATTGCAATATTTCTAATGAGTTCCATAACCACGACTGTCTTTCCTACACCTGCCCCGCCGAATAACCCAACCTTCCCCCCCTTCATAATCGGTGCAATCAAATCAATTACCTTTATACCTGTCTCAAGAATCTCTACCTGGGTGGATTGTTCTTTGAATGCTGGTGGTTTACAATGGACTGGCCGGCGCAGTTTCCCATCGACCGGACCTTTTTCATCAATCGGCTCGCCAAGGATATTAAATAACCTGCCCAGGGTTTCGGGACCTACTGGAACCGTGATTGGACCAGCCAAATCAATCACTTCCATCCCCCTTGCAACATTTTCGGTTGGTCCCATTGCAATCGTCCTTACTACATTATACCCAAGGTGCTGTTGGACCTCGAGGATGAGATCTCCATCTTTTAATGATAACTTTAAAGCCCCATAAATCTCGGGCAACTTCTCATTAAATTCAACATCTATAACAGGTCCCATCACCTGTAAGACCCTTCCTCTATTCATATCTCTTAACCTCCTCGGATATTCCAAATAGAAGAGTAAAATGGCTCAATTTTATCTTTTCTGCCATTTTGAGCCCTCTTTAGCCTTTTGTCCCCTTTCGCATTAACATAATTTTTCTATTTCCCCAGACTCTCAATCACTGCCTTGGTTGTAGAAAGTTCGGTCAACTCTTTTGTAATACCCTCCTGCCTTGCCTTGTTATAAGAAAGCGTGAGGCTCTGGATAAGACCTTCTGCATTCTCGGTCGCATTCTTCATCGCCATCATCCTTGCTGAAAATTCTGATGCCTGGGACTCAAGGACTGCGGCATAGATTTTATATTCAATTATTCGCACAAGTAATAAAGAGATGACCTCAGACGGAGATGGCTCATAAATAAATTGGGCAAGAAATGGCTCTTCAGGCCTTTCCTGTTCAAAGGGCAATAATTGTAAGACTGTAGGTCGCTGGACAACATTTGATACATAATCACTGTAAACAAGTTTGACCTCATCAACATTACCTTTAATAAATTCATCAATAATTATCTGAGATATGGGTGTAATACTGATAAAGGGGACCGGTGCCGCAAGACCCGTGAATTCGGCAATGACTTTATATCCGCGACGGATGAAGAAATCCCTGCCCTTTTTGCCCACCGCCACAATGGCGCAAGTTTCTTTGTCTTTAATCAGTTTCAGTGCCTCACCAATAATGTTCATATTAAAGGCACCACAGAGTCCGCGGTCCGAAGTAATCACCACCAATAGACTATTCTTTATCTGTCTTGACTGTAGTAATGGATGGAGTTCCTTTTCTGCCTTCGGTGCAAGATTTAATAAGAGATTCCAAGCAAGCTGGGCATAGGGTCTGGATGATAATAGGGCAGAGAGTGTCTTTGTCATCTTTGCACCTGCGACCATCTGCATGGTTCTTGTTATCTTTTTTATATTATTGACCGATTTGATGTGCCTTTTTATATCACGGAGAGATGACATAATTATTAAGGGGTTATGAAGGGGGATGAAGGGGGATAAAGGGGGATAAAGGGGGATGAAGGAAAAAGAAGATAATTAAGGATAAACCTCCCGTGATAGCCCACAATAACCCCTTTTAACCCTTAATAACCCTTATTATCTTCATTTTGAAAACAGCCCCTTGAACTCCAATATTGCCTGGCTCAATTGCTTTTCCGTCTCTTCATCAAGGTCTTTTGTCTCTTTTATCTTCTTTCCGATATCAGGATGGGATGTATCCATATATCTTAAAAATTCATCTTCAAATTTTTTAATCTTATCAATCGGAATATCATCCAACATACCCGAAATTCCTGCAAAGATAATCATCACCTGTTTTTCTACGGGCATTGGCACATATTGCCCTTGTTTTAAAATCTCGGTCATCACCTTACCACGGGTCAATTGTTTACGGGTTGCCTCATCCAAATCACTGGCAAATTCGGCAAAGGCTGCCATTTCCCGATACTGGGCCAGGTCAAGCCTCAACTTACCGGCAACCTTCTTCATTGCCTTTATCTGGGCACTTGAACCGACCCTTGATACAGAAAGACCAACATTGATAGCAGGCCTTATACCCTGATAGAATAGCTCAGGTTCAAGGTATATCTGTCCATCGGTGATTGAAATGACATTAGTCGGAATATATGCGGTTATGTCACCTGCCTGGGTCTCAATTATGGGTAATGCGGTGAGGGACCCACCGCCATGCTCTTTATTTAATTTTGCTGCCCTTTCAAGAAGGCGGGAATGAAGATAAAAGATATCTCCTGGATACGCCTCTCTCCCCGGTGGTCTGCGTAATAATAGAGAAATCTGGCGATATGCCCAGGCATGTTTTGATAGGTCATCATATATTACAAGGGCATCCCTACCCTGGTCCATAAAATATTCACCCATTGCACAACCCGCGTATGGCGCAATATACCACAACGATGCAGGGTCTGAAGAGCAGGCACCAACAACAATCGTCCAGTCCATCGCACCATATTTTTCTAATTCTGCTACAATCCTTGCCAGTTTTGATTCCTTCTGACCGATTGAGACATATATACAAATAACATTCTCTTCTTTCTGGTTGATGATTGTATCTATCACGATTGCAGTCTTACCGGTCTGTCTATCACCAATAATCAATTCCCTCTGCCCCCTGCCAATTGGTATCATACTATCAATTGCCTTTATACCGGTCTGCAGGGGTGTATTGACCGGCTCCCGCAAAATAACCCTCGGTGCAATCTTTTCTACCGGATAGTATGTTTTGGGTTTGACCGGACCCTTTCCGTCCAGTGGCTCACAGAGTGGATTTATCACACGCCCGATAAGACCTTCTCCAACACCAACCTCAAGGATTCTGCCGGTGCCTTTTACTATGTCGCCTTCTTTAATCTTTTCATAATCACCAAGGACGATCGCACCGATGCGGTCTTCAAGGAGATTGAGGGCAACACCATATATACCATTCGGAAATTCAAGCATCTCTGAGGCGAAACAGTCCTGCAGCCCACTTATATGGGCAACACCATCTCCGATTTCAATGACCGTGCCAACCCTCTCAATCTTTACCTTCTTTTCAAATTCAAA
>CBFGJQ010000018.1:0-6341 GCA_965649095.1 Caldifarciminota bacterium
CTCAATTATAAGAGGGTTGACATAGTAAGTCTACAATTTAGGAAAAACTAAACGATTACGATAGTTTTATTGTATAGGAATTTGAAAAATTCCTATACAAGAATAATGAAATTTTCATGCGGAGTGAAGGAGTATAAATAATGTGGATTATATCTTTGCCTTCTTCTCCTCGGCGTGGTGTTTGATTACCCTTGCCTGGGCAATATATATTGTATCTTCGCAGATATTTGTAGATAGGTCAGCAATCCGTTCTAAATTCTTTGCCACCAGAAGATACTGAATCGCCGCACCAATCTTGTCCGGCTCCTCCAGCATATAGGTCAAAAGAATTCTGATTGTTTCATTCCTCATCTGGTCAACTGTGCTATCCCTTTCGCAAACCTTCTGGGCGCGCCCCGGGTCATTGACCATAAAACTCTCCACACTCTCTTTTAACATCTCATTTACAATCTTTGCCATTGTCCAGATATTTGTTATTGGCTTGATGCGCGGCTGTTCGGCAAGAAATTTTGTGCAATCGGCGATATTTACTGCATGGTCGCCCATCCGCTCCAGGTCATTGTTCATCTTGATGACACCAATCAAAAATCTCAAGTCTGAACCAACTGGTTGATGCCTTGCAATCAATTCAATACATCTCTCTTCAATCGCAATCTCAAACTCATCAATCTTGTGGTCTATTTCTCTAATCGTATTGGCACCCTTTGTGTCTCTTTTTTTGAGCGCTTCAAGAGATTTTGTAATTGCCTCTTCAACGAGAGTTGCCATCTGTAAAATTTCTTTTTTTACTTCCTTCAACTCTTCATCAAAGTGTGTCTCCATCTTTCCTCCTATAAATCATCCAAACCTTCCGCTGATGTAGTTAAATGTCCTTTCATCGGAAGGATTGGTAAAAATTTTGCTCGCCCGGTCAAACTCAACCAGTTCACCGAGTAGCATAAAACCCACTTCATCGGCAATTCTTGCCGCCTGTTGCATATTGTGGGTGACGATCACAATTGTATAATTCTTCTTTAATTCTATCAATAATTCTTCAATCTTACTAGTAGCAATCGGATCAAGGGCAGAGCAGGGCTCATCCATTAATAAAATTTCAGGCTCCACGGCAAGTAAACGGGCAATGCAGAGACGTTGCTGTCGCTCCGGTGAGAGTGAAAGTGCCGATTTCTTCAAGATGTCCTTTACCTCATCAAACATTGCTACTGCCCTTAATGACCGTTCAACAATTTCTTCAAGGACATTCTTATCTGTAATCCCCCAGACCCTCGGTCCGTATGCGACATTATCAAATATGGAAAGGGGGAATGCATTTGGCCGCTGAAAGACCATTCCGACTTTTTTTCTTAAAAAGATCAGGTCGCAAAGGGGTGAATAGATATCCTCATTATCAATTACGACACTGCCGGTAATTTTTACATTGGGGATGAGGTCATTCATCCTGTTGAATACCCGCAGTAGTGTTGATTTACCACAACCTGAGGGACCAATCAGGGCAGTGATTAGATTCTCTTTTACCCGAAGGTTGATGTTCTTCAATGCCTGAAATTTTCCATAAAAAAGATTGAGATTTTGAGTTTGAATGATCATCCAAACCTGCCGATTATATAATCATTTGTGCGCTTATCTTTTGGGGCAGTAAAAATCTGTTCCGTTGTCCCCGCTTCAATCAACTCTCCGTTTAAGAGAAAGGCGGTTCTTGTGCTTATTCTTGCTGCCTGTTTTGTATTATTAGTAACAAGGATGAATGTAAATTTTTCTTTTAAAGAAAGCATTGTCCTTTCAATCTTTGCAGTAGAGATCGGGTCCAAACCAGAACAGGGCTCATCCATCATTATTATCTCCGGTTTAAGGGCAATCGTGCGGGCAATGCAGAGCCTCTGCTGTTGACCACCAGAAAGGCAAGCCGCAGAATCCCAGAGCCGGTCTTTTACTTCTTCCCATAATCCAGCGGCGGTAAGAGAGAAATAGACAATTTCATCAAGTTCCTTTTTTGTGTATTTATTATGCATTTTGGGACCATAGATGATATTTTTGTAGATTGAACCGGGCAGAACAATTGGTGTAGCAAATATTAAACCGACCCGTCGGCGTAATTCATTCACGGGAATACTCATAATATTGACGCCATCAATTGCCACCTCACCATTGAAGATAGCGCCATCCAGTTCGGCAAGCCGATTTATTGCCCGCAATAACGAACTCTTGCCGGAATTTGCCGGACCTATTATTGCAAATATCTCGTTTGGATATATCTTTAAATTTATGTTTTTAAGTGCGTGGACATCCCCATAAAAGAGATTAAAGTTTGTAATTATTATCTTTGGTTCAGACATATCAGTAATACCTCGCAATAAATCTGTGCATCAACCGATATGCAATGAGGTTGATAAGCAATATACTTATAACAAGCACCGCGGCGGTTCCGTATGCCTTGGGCATTGATATCCCCTCGCGGGCAAGGATATAAAAATGAACAGCAAGGGTCCGGGTTGATGAAAAGAGACTCGTCGGCATATTCAGGGAAGAACCGGCGGTAAAGATTACTGCCGCGGTTTCGCTAAATGCCCTGCCAATACCTAAAATTATTCCGGTAGCAATCCCGGGGAATGCTGTTGGTAATACAATTTTGATTATTGTATCTATTTTGCCTACGCCCAGAGAATAACTTATTTCACGGTATGCTATTGGCACTGCCTTTATTGCCTCTTCCGATGTCCTTATTATTGTGGGGAGAATCATTACCGCAAGGGTCAATCCACCTGAAATTATGCTCCAGCCCAATTTTAGGGTGATAACAAAGAAGATGAATCCAAAGAGTCCGAATATTATTGAAGGGATACCGGCAAGGCAATCAGCGCCGAAACTTACTATTCTTCTAATCCAGCCTCTTTTTGTATATTCGGTTAAATAAAGGGCACTCCCCACACCCAGTGGTGTCGCAATGATAATTGCCACCACCGTTACAAGCAATGTTCCAATTATTGATGGGAAAACCCCCCCTTCCCTACCCATTGCCCGCGTTGACTGGGTGAGAAATTCCCAGTTAATAGAAGATAGTCCGTTCTTCAACACAAAGACAATTATAAATATCAAAATTAAAACAACCAGAATTGTGCAGAGTAATAAACAGTTGTAGGCAATTATCTGGCTCGTCTTCGGTCCAATTCTGAATGTCATTCTCTCTTTGCGATCCTAATTGCTATGATATTCAAAATAATGATTATTATAAATAGTATTGAACCACAGGCAAAGAGTGCCAGCCGATGGTCGCCTGTAGAATAACCAAGCTCCAGGGCAATCGTTGAAGTGAGTGTCCTTACCGAGTCAAGGACTGAATGGGGAATCCTTAATGCGTTGCCGGCAATCATTACTACGGCCATAGTTTCGCCGATTGCCCTTCCCATTCCAAGTATGATTGCGGCAATTATTCCAGAGCGCGCGGCAGGGAATAAGACCATAAGAACGGTCTGCCACTTTGTTGCGCCAAGTGCATAGGAACCTTCCCGATATATCTGGGGAACTGCAACGAGCGAATCGTAGGAGATGCTGACAATGGTAGGCAGAATCATTATCCCGAGGACAATTGCCGAAGTTAAAACTGAAAAGCCTGTGCCACCAAGTAATTCCCGCACAAGGGGAACAAGAATCACAATCCCGATGAATCCATAGACAACTGATGGTATCCCTGCCAGAAGTTCTATTACTGGTTTGAGTATCTTCTGCACAATAGGTGGTGAGAACTCGGCAAGGAATATTGCACACGCCAAACCTAAAGGAACACCGATGAAAAGCGCCCCCAGTGTAACAAATAGAGAACCTACAGCCATTGAGAGTATTCCAAAGGCTCCTTTTGTCGGTGCCCAGTTTGTTGAGAAGAAGTTCTTTAATCCCACTTTGAAGATTAAAGGCAGACCCTGGCTAAAGATGAATAGGGTGATTAACAAAAGTGATACAATTGCCGAGAAAGAGATTATTAACAATAACCTTTCAGAGAATTGCTCTTTCATTGCTTGAGCAAACTCATCGGTATCAGACCTTCCCTCTTCAGGATCTGCTGGGCTTCTTCGGAAAGGACATAATCAATGAATTGTTTTACCAGCCCTTTCGGTTCTTCAAGGGTCAATAAGAGGAATGGCCTTAAGAATTTATAGCTACCATTCTTATAATTTTCTAAGGTAGGAGGGATTCCCTCAATTGATAATGCCTTTACCCGCTGGTCCACAAGTCCGGCCGAGATATATCCTATTGCTTGGGGGGTATTGGCAATTATCTCCCTGATTGCGCCGTTTGAATCCTGAACAAGACAGGCATCGCTTATGGCAGTTTTATGCATAATCAACTCCTCAAATGCACCACGCGTTCCTGACCCCTCTTCCCTTGTC
This sequence comes from Caldifarciminota bacterium, assembly GCA_965649095.1. Taxonomy (GTDB): domain Bacteria; phylum Hydrothermota; class Tepidihabitantia; order SM23-42; family JAOAFX01; genus JBDRWI01. The sequence goes on from CBFGJQ010000018.1 coordinate 4,383, forward strand.
ACTACAAATATTCTCTTATCTGGTCCACCCACCTCCTTCCAGTTTGTGATTCGACCGGCGAATATATCCCTTAACTCATCATGGGTTAAATTTGATACTGGATTAGATGGATGAACCACTATGGCAATGCCATCAATAGCCATAATGAATGTATGTAATCTCTGTTCCTCGGGGTGTAAATTCCTTGATGATGTCCCAATCGCACAGGTCCTATTAAAGACTGCCTGAATTCCAGCAGTAGAACCCCCACCCTGGACATTTATTCTCACCTGGGGATTTTTTGACATATACTCCTCGGCGAGTTTTTCAATGAATGGCTCTACTGAGGTTGAACCGGCAATGATAATATCGGATTGCCTCCTTGAACAGAAAAGGAAGAATATATTTACTATAATTAACCAGAATTGGGCTTTCTTGCTACCAGAAGTCGGCACAGGCAATTATAATTAAAATGGTCTTATCGTCAAGGAATAGGTTTTAAACCCCTTTTTCTATCTCAAAATCAATAAAATCACAATGGTGGATTAATATTGCCTCGGGCGAACGGTTAACCCTTTCACCTTCCTCAGAATGGGCGATGACAATATGGGCTACTTCAAGGGGTAAACCGGCAGTTAGACACATATGGTAGCCTGAAACCGGATGGCGAACCATCTTTCCATAAGAACTCTTTATAAATTTGCCATCTTTAAATTCATATTCAAGCAATTTTCCAGCATCGTGGACAAGACCACCCACAACTACATAATCCCAGTTTAAATCCCCTCTTATCTTTGCTATCGCCATTGCCATTCGGGTAACTGAACGGGTATGCTCAATAAGGGTCTTTTTGGTAGAAATGAGGAGGGTGAAGGGAATCTCTTCTATCTCCTTCCAATCTCCCTCTTGTATCCCTAAAAGCCAGGTTTTAATAACCCCCTGACGCAGTTTATTATCTTTTATCTCATCAATCTCCGGAAAGATTTTTCTAATGTAACTCTCATCCATTTAATGCCTCCCTTAAAGAGAGAACATATCATCATCAGGGGCTAAAGCCCCTGAAACCCCAACCCTCACCCTCCCCTCTCCCTTAAAAGGGAGAGGATACACTTGAGGGTTCCCTTAGAATTTTTGAAATTCCTATTACCTCAAGATATTCAGGGGGAGACCCCCTGAAACCCCCGTTATACAGTAAATCTGCTCTTGGAGCAGAAGCCTTTGATTGCACAACCTGGGTGGCTATTATCTTTTTATGGGATTATTACCGCTGGTTTGAGGTTGAATAAAAGTGTCAGGATAAAAATCAGAATAAAATAGGAGTAGAAGATATATTTTTCATTAAATGGTTGTCTCAAACAGAAATATAGACTGCACAAACCCAGGGGAATTGTTGCGATAAAGAGTAACGGATATTGAAGGATAATCGGTACGGACAGATAAGAGATTAGAATCAAAATCGCATTTATAATCCTGCCCTTTTTTAGCCCGAGGATTGTAAAAAGGGTCTGGACATCGGTCTTTCTGTCTCCTTCATAATCGGCAAGGTCGCGGAAGTTTAGACCTAAAAAAAGGGGGATAAGAATAAAAAGGGCAGGTTTCAATGGGAATGACATAAATGGTCTTGTTGGTTCATAGAGGGCATAACCCGCGATTGCCGTCAAAAGGGCACCAACACTTATTAGAAAAATTGATAAGGGATAGAACCGCTTCAATCTAAATGGAGGAGAGGAGTATAAAAAATGGAGTATGTTACCCAAAAGAATTATTAGAAACATCCGATAACTTATGGTAAGACCCAGCCCAAGGGCAATTGCGATAAAGATAATACCCCAGTTTTGATATTCCTTTATTCCTATCTCCCCTGAATTTAGTGGCGTCCTTCTCTTTGATAACTCATCCGCTTTTATGTCATTTATATCATTGATAATTATTGATGCCTGATAAGAGAAGAATATTGAGAGAAATAGCAATAGAGTTGGC
>CBFGJQ010000019.1:0-6261 GCA_965649095.1 Caldifarciminota bacterium
AAAGGTTTAACCTATGGTGTAAAAAAGGGGAAAGTTAAGGTTAATATTTAATTTGTCCAAATTATCAGGTAAAGGAATTTTTGAAATTCCTGCCCCTAAATATCTTTCTCAGAAGATAATCCATCTGGAAAGATAATAGTTGCAGAAATTGAATGAAGAGATGAATAAATCTTGATTGACAGGAACAAAATAATGGCTAATATTATATATGAGCAGATTACTTATAATCTCTAATCGCCTACCTGTAACTGTTACTTTAAAAAATGGTAGATTCAGATTAAAAACGAGCGTCGGGGGACTTGTCTCTGGACTCAGTGCCTATTTAGACTCCTTGAAGGGAATTTCAGAAATTCAACCCCGATATCTCTGGATTGGCTGGCCCGGTATAACGCTTGAAGATACAAAAAGCCATCAAACATTAAATGTTTTGCTATTTAAAAAATATAATGCCAGCGCAGTCTATGTAAATGAAGAAATGATGGATAAATTTTATCATGGCTTTTGTAATAAACTCATCTGGCCATTATTTCACTATTTCCCCTCTTTTGCCAGTTATGACCCACAGTCTTTTGAGTACTACAAAGCCGTTAATCAGATTTTTGCCGAGCATATTTTGAATATAATCCAGCCTGAAGATATCGTATGGATTCATGATTACCATCTGATGTTATTACCAGGGTTACTCAGAGAAAAATTACCGAATGCAACAATCGGTTTTTTCTTACACATACCATTTCCATCCTTTGAAATTTTCCGGCTCCTTCCTGAAAAATGGCGCCGGGAGATTATGCTTGGACTATTGGGTGCAGATCTAATTGGTTTTCATACCAATGATTACACCCAGTATTTTCTGAGATGTGCATTAAGGATATTAGGGCTCGAAAATAGAGCAGGTGAGATTGTATCTGGCGATAGAATCGTAAAGGTAGATACATTTCCGATGGGGATAGATTATAAGAAATTTAATGATGCTGTTTTTAGCCCAAAAGTAGAAAAGGAGCGAGTCAAATTCTTAAAGGTTTTAGGTAAGCACAAAATAATTCTCTCTATTGACCGTCTTGACTACACAAAAGGGATTTTGAACAGGCTGAATGCATATAGACTCTTCTTGCAGAATAATCCAGACTGGAGAAAAAGGGTAATCTTCGTCCTGGTCGTTGTTCCTTCAAGGATTGGGGTTGAACATTATCAACAAATAAAAAGACAGATTGATGAATCAGTAGGTGAAATCAACGGTCTCTTCGGTTCTCTGGATTGGACCCCGATTTTGTATCAATACAAGTTTGTGCCATTCTATCCGCTTGTCGCATTATACAGCATAAGTGATGTGGCGATGGTTACACCTTTACGGGATGGAATGAATCTGATTGCCAAAGAATATCTTGCCTGCCGCCAGGATAAAACCGGAGTTTTACTCCTGAGCGAAACCGCCGGTGCTGCTGAGGAGCTGCGGGAGGCAATTATCATAAATCCCAACAATCCTGATGAACTCTCGATTCAGATAAAAAATGCATTAGAAATGGATATCGAAGACCAGAGGCGACGCAATGCAATTATGCAGAATCGTTTAAAGCGATATAATGTTATAAGATGGGCAACAGAATTCCTGCGGGGATTAAGTAAAGTAAAGGAATATCAACAGAAATACACAACCTATTTTTTTACCTCAAGCATAAGAGAGAAATTGATAAATGAATTTAAGAAGAGCACCGCAAGATTGATAATCCTTGATTATGATGGAACACTCGTGCCGTTTGCTTCCCAACCTGAATCCGCAATACCCGACGGGGAAGTAATGAAAATTTTACAAGCCCTATCAACCGTTGCAAAAACTGAGTTGATATTGATAAGTGGTCGCGATAGAAGGACTATTCAGAATTGGTTGGGTTCACTTAATTCAGGATTTGTTGCCGAACATGGTATCTGGTTAAAAGAGAAAGGAAAAGACTGGCAAGTGCTCAAGCCATTGACTAATAACTGGATTGGTGAGATCCGCGCTGTGATGGAATTGTATGTTGACCGTCTGCCCGGTTCATTTATAGAAGAAAAAGAATATTCAATTGTCTGGCATTATCGTAATGCAAATAGGGAAATGGCAGAGACTATCGCTAAAGAACTAATTGATAATTTGATTTATCTGGTAGCAAATCTTGATTTACAGGTATTACAGGGAAGTAAGGTTGTAGAAGTAAGGAATTCGGGTGTTAATAAAGGGAGTGCTGCACTTCACTGGCTTTCAAAGAAAAAATTTGATTTCATTTTGGCAATCGGTGATGACTGGACTGATGAAGATCTGTTCAAACTTCTCCTTGATTATAATGCATTTACAATTAAAGTTGGCACTCCCCAATCATACGCCAAATTTTTTGTGCGTAATCATCAGGATGTGCGAAAACTCCTTGAAGATTTAATAAACTCACAAAATGGGTGAGCCATTCTATTTCAAAACAAGTTTGCGTCTCATCCAGATACTGGGGATAAAGGCAAGAAATCTTACCGAACTATTAGAAGGCATCAGGATGGTTCCTTCATCGTCAATTTACTATCATACCCATAGACTTTTATATCAACAACTCGCATTATATCCTGAACCCCCCAATGATTTTGCCTACTGGATTATCAATAGTCTGAACATAAAAGACCTTGGCGAATCAGTGGCAAGTGTTAATATCGTTAGATTCAAGGATGTTGAAGAATTAAGGCGTCAATTTATGCATATAATCAGCGATTACATTGTAAACGAAAGACCAATCTCAACTGCGCTGGAAGGGCAGGAGTTCCATTTTATGGATTGCCAGACATTTATTCTGCCCACGCCTTATATTGCAAATAATCTTGAAGAATTTTATGAAGTATTGAAAATGGTAAGCATCAATTCTTTATACTTCCATCTTATTGAATCAAGGCTCCGTTTGAAAAATGGTGAAGACACTTTTCCCGCTGGCTGAAAACTATTGGTGAAGAGAGGGTAGCCCTTGCGATTGAAAGATTAGATCCCTATACGATGACTCTTGAGGGCTTACGTAAAAAGCTCTTGGCAATAATCAAAAAATATGCCAGCGATTAAGGAATACACTAAAATTGTTGGACCGGGAATAATTGATGAACTATTTTTGCTTGCTGAGAAAATCGGCAGAAAATCTATTCAAAATATCAACTCAACTTCGGTCGGTGGTGGTGTAGCAGAGATTCTTTTACGAATGATCCCCCTCTTGAGGGAACTTGGTGTTGATGTTCGCTGGGATGTTATAAAAGGAGATGAGAAATTTTTCACCATCACCAAAAAAATACACAATGCACTCCATGGTGTTAACATAGAAATCACCCCGAAGAGATTGAATACTTCCTGACGGTAAATGAGATGAATGCAAAAGAAATAAATCTTTATGGTGATATTATCTTCATCCACGACCCCCAGCCTATTGCGCTTGTGAATAAGAGAAAAGAGATTGGCAAGAAATGGCTCTGGCGCTGCCATATTGACTTTACTGAGCCCAGCGAAGACATCATAAAATTCCTTGAATCCTACATCAACCAATACGATAAGGCAGTCTTTTCAGCACCGGCCTTTGCAAGAAAGTTAAAGATTCCCCAGGTTCTAATCGCTCCTTCGATCGATCCATTGAGCGATAAAAACCAGGAACTTGATGATGAGGTAATTAAAAAGGTCCTTGAACGATTCCAGATTGATAAAAATAGGCCAATAGTAACTCAGGTCTCGCGCTTTGATTATCTGAAAGATCCGATTGGCGTGATAAAAACATACAAAAAGGTAAAACAATATGTGGATTGTCAGCTTGTCCTCGCCGGAGGTGGTGCAACTGATGACCCCGAGGGGATGAGGGTATTGCAGGAAGTAAAAGATGCAGCCTCAGATGACCCTGATATCCATATCCTTTTTTTGCCACCGGCCAGTGATATTGAAATAAATGCCCTGCAAAGAGCATCGACGGTCATACTACAAAAATCCTTGAAAGAAGGATTTGGACTTACCGTTGCTGAGGCATTGTGGAAGGGGAAGCCAGTTATTGCCTCAGCAGTGGGTGGAATTCCATTACAGATTACTCATAAATATTCCGGGATTCTCACATATTCAATAGATGGAACTGCCTATTATCTCAAGCAACTCTTGAATGAACCTGAGTATGCAAAAAGACTGGGTGAAAATGGTAGAAACCATATAAAAAATAATTTTCTTATCACGCGCCACATCCGCGATTATTTATTATTGTTTCTTTCTATATATTTTGACGATGATATCGTTTATCTTTAGGAGCCACAAAAATTAACAAATTCCAAAAAATCTTTACTTCCCATTTTACCCCTTGACTTTTTCAATTTCTTGATTATAATATTAATGATAATGATTGTCATTTTCAAAAATGGGGTTCCGTTAAGATAATAATCCTCCCCTATAAGCGGAGAACATCTGAGGTAAAATTGGTAAAGGAGCGCTATGCGTCGTAGGTTCAGTGGTTTTCCAGGGTGGTGGCATGGGCATCTCAGGGGTTGTGGTTATCGGATAACGATTGCCCGACAGGCAATATTAGATACTTTGAGTAAGACCGAAAAACATCTCAGTGCTGAAGATATATTCTTTGCGGTTCATAAAGATTATCCAAATATTGGTCTCACAACGGTCTACCGAACACTGGAATTGCTTGTTCAGATGGGGCTCTTGTGCAAATATGATTTTGGTGATGGTCGGGCACGCTATGAACTTGCTGAGGGACCCAAAGGCAAGTTGCATCATCACCATCTTGTCTGCACAGAGTGTGGAAGGGTAATAGATTATACTGATTTTATAGATGAGGAACTTGAATTACTAAGAAAAACAGAAAAAGGGCTTTCAGAGAAGCACAATTTTGAAATAAAAGGACATCTGATTCAATTTTATGGTATTTGTGATTTGTGCCGGAAAAAGAAATAAAAAATTTTTGGCAATAAATGAAAATGGTTTTCATTAACATTTTAACATGAAAGGAGGTGATTAACATGCTATTTGGTGATCGAACAGGTCCTCTTGGTTTGGGACTGATGACTGGTCGTGGTGCCGGCTACTGCGCTGGCTATCCTGTGCCGGGATATATGAACCCTGTTCAAGAACATAGTTTCTGGGGTCGTGGCTGGTTTTGTCGTGGTAGTGGTCGTGGCTGGAGACACTGGTATTGGGCAACCGGGCTCCCTGGTTGGGTAAGGGCAGGTATGGGTTATCCCGCATTTGGTATGTGGCCTGCTCCCTATCGATACGAGCCCAGCCCGAAAGAAGAGATGAAAATCCTGGAAAGACAATCAGAAATTTTGAAAGAACGGCTTAAAGAAATTCAGAGCCGAATTAACAACCTGAAAAAGGCACAGGAAGATGAGAATAAATAACAAAATGGGTAGGGAACAGAAACCAAAAATTTCCATTCCCTACCCTAACAAGATTCCCCTCTCCCTTTATGGGAGAAGATTAAGGTGAAGGTGAAACAAAGGAGAAATTATGCGCATAGCAATCTCAACCGATGGTGATTTTGTCTCGGCACATCAGGAAATCGCCTTACTTGATTCAAGAAAATGTGTCCATTTTCTGCACCATCTCTCAACACCAATTCTTGGTATATTAGAAAATATGAGTGGATTGGTCTGCCCGCACTGTGGTAAAGAAATAGAACTGTTCAAGTCCGGCGGCGGAGAAAAGGCAGCGCGAGAACTCGGCATACCTTTTTTGGGAAAGATTCCCTTAGACCCACATATTGTGGAGAGCACTGATAACGGTAAACCGTTGGTTGAATCATACCCTGATTCAGAGGCAGCAAAAATATTGATGAACGGGTGCGCGGAAATAGAAAGCAAGATGACCCTAATAAATAAAAAAAGTTATATACTCTTGATTGCAAATCTGGTAGATCAAACGATTATTATCGGTAGACTTGGAGGATTAAAATTTAAGAAAGGCTTTTATGTGTATCTGGGTTCGGCAAAAAAGAATATACTTCAGAGGATAAGGAGTATACAAAAGGAGGTTTCATTGAAGGAGCGTGTAAAAAAATATCTGTATCAAAGGCAAAAACAGATTAAGATCGAAGAAGAACCAGAAGATATTGAAAATCCCTGTGAACTATGGCCCGATTTAAAAAAATGTGTGGAGATTTATTTCAAAATCTTTCCGGCAATGCAGCAATATCATAATGTCTTAAAAGACCCGATGGAGTTTGAATATTCAGATAAGTTTTTAAAAGAGGTCACAAAGTATTGCATAACCAACGAACAAAAGAG
>CBFGJQ010000020.1:0-1474 GCA_965649095.1 Caldifarciminota bacterium
TCACCGGCTGGACAGACTGAACTTCTTGGCGACACCCCTGAAAACCCCCGTTATACAGCAAAACTATTCTTGGGGCAGAAGCCTTCTTCACATCGCCTTTCCTGAATATCTTGTCCCTTTTCTTTTATTATAATGAAAATTTTCATTACCAGGTAATAGGAATTTTTCAAATTCCTATTACCTCAAGGATACTACCTCCGTTATCCCGGTCTCGTCATCCACAGTGATAAAGGGCGTCCACCTACCACAGGTGGGGATTCGGTATTCCTTTAAAGTTTCAAAAAGAGTTCTAAAATCAGAACCACCAAGGCGATAGTTACTATGATAAAGAAGGGGAAAATACATAGGAATAAATACCTAAACATATTTGGATTTATAAAAAGGCAAGAGCTTTGCCGGAAATATTGAATTGAGGCCGAATTTCAAGCGCGCCTTATCAAGGGCATAATTCAATTTAATTAATCGGTTTTCATCGGGGAAAAATATTGAAGGCTGGAATCTATTATATTCAAAAATTGAAAGGGAAATCCCAATAAGCCTTACCCTTTTATTCTCCCTCAACATATCCTTTAATGTAGGTAGAGACATTCTATAAATCACCTGCTGGGAATTAGTGCCTGGTGATAACCTTATCCGCCGGGTGACGGTCTTAAAGTCTGAAAACCTTAACTTTATCGTGCATAGCCGGGCCCTCATACCCTCTTTCCTAAGCCTCAGGCATAAAGAATCGAGTAGTTCATAAAAGAGAGAGGTTATCAACTCCAGATCTTTGCTATCCTCCATAAGGGTGGTCTCCTGACTCATTGACTTCATACTGGATAAAATCCTATAATCACCGCCCGAAATAAACGACTTGATCGTCCGATAATGCTTGCCCAGGGTAATCTCCAGGAGCCACCCAGGGGCATTAAAGAATTCCTCAACTGTTTTGATGTTCAAATTTTCAAGGGCCTTTTGGGTCTTTAAACCGATACCGGGCAGGGCACCAATAGGTAAAGGAAAGAGGAAATCCTCCTCCCCATCCGGGCTAACAATCAGTAAACCATCCGGTTTTGACCGGTCACAGGCAATCTTTGCAATAACCCTTCTCCTGGCAATACCAATAGAAGAGGGTAGTTTGAGTCTATCTCTAATCTCCTGCTTCAAGGTTTGCGCCAAGTCCGCCGGTGAACCGAACAATCTTTCGGTTCCCCTTATATCAACGAATGCCTCATCTATTGATGCCATCTCTACCACCGGAGAATAATGATAAAGTATTTCTTTAAAATTCTCTGAAAACCCTTCATATTTCTTAAAGTTTGGCCTTATAAAAACTGCATTAGGGCATAGTCTATATGCCTTAGAGATGGGCATTCCTGATTTAACCCCCACCTTCCTTGCCTCGTATGAGGCGGAGGCTACAACTCCCCTCTCTCCAGGCAGTGCGCCCACAATCACCGGTTTCCCGTTCAATTCTGGATTCAATGCCCGCTCT
>CBFGJQ010000020.1:1484-6257 GCA_965649095.1 Caldifarciminota bacterium
ACAAAGAAGGTATCTAAATCAATACAGAGAAACATATTATTAAATTCCAAACCTCAACAAATTCCAAAACAAATTCCACTCCTAAATCCCAAATATAAAACAGCAATGTAATACAACCCGGATAGGTGTAAGGCTTCGTTTAGGTATTCAGCCATTTTGGACTCTTAGGCATTTATCCTCCTCACCACCCCAATCACCTTCCCGATTACCTCAAATGGCTCTTCTATCAAAGGATAGGCATCGTTCTCGGGCTTCAAGACAAAATTGTCATTCCTTCTCTTTAATCTCTTTATCGTTGTTTCACCATCAACAATTGCAACAATAATATCACCCTCATTGGGATTCTTATCAGGGCGAACAACGACCAGGTCCCCCTCATAGATATGGGCATTTACCATACTATCCCCCTTTACTTTCAATAAAAAAGAGTCCTGCCAGGATAGGGGATTGAAATATCCCTCAATCTCTTCAAAGCCAATTTCAGGGATACCAGCCGCGACCCGACCCACAATCGGCAACTTTTTGGGCTCTATCCTCAACCCCCTTGCCTTTGCCTGGGTTTTAATTATTAAGCCTTCCTTTACAAGATTATCTATATGCACCTTTACCCCCTTTGTGCTCTTCAATCCAACCATCCTGGCAATCTCACGGATCGTGGGAGGATAACCATAATCCCTCAAAAAATCCTGGATTGCCTTGAGGATCTGTCGTCTTCTATCTCGTTCCATAAAACCTCCCTGGATATGTCAGAGACAGGGCAATTTAGCCCTCTGGAGCCTTTCTCTGCCCTCTTTTAGCCCCCCTCTGTAAACATTTGTTTACATATTATATGCAAAAATCTTGATCTGTCAAGGGTAAGATGCATTTCTACCCTTGACAAAATGCCCCTTCGGGGGTATAATATATATATAATGCACTCGTTATGGAGATTGTGTGTCCTATTTATGGCTTTTAATTTTTTTTATATATTGAAAATTCAAAGTATTTTCTCCCTATTGTGTTATTATAGAAGAGATCTAAAAATAATAATAGGATACCTTTTTAACCTATCTCCAAATCTGTCATCAATGAAAGGAGGTGTATCTTAGATGACAAAGATTACGGTCTATGAAGGCGAGTCATTTGATAATGCGATGCGCCGATTTCGGAAATCTGTGGAAAGGGCCGGCATCCTTCGTGCAATAAAGAGGCACGAAGTCTATGAGAAGCCAAGTGAAAGAAGAAAGAGGCGCCTGCTCGCCGCAAGAAAAAAAGAATATAAAAGACAGCGGGAGGAATTATAGAAAGAACCCATGCGGAATTAGTCCTGGAACTGAATAAGGTCCTGGAAATACTGGCACAATTCTGCCGGACTGAACCTGGTAAAGAGAAGGCATTGAATATCAGACAGATTGAATCCATCGCACTTGTGGAGTTTGAGTTGAGAAGGATTGAGGAGATTAAAAGGACCGGTGAGGATGTTGCAATCTATCTCCCTTTTTCCGCTGAAGAATTCAGGAATTCAATAAATTTGTATACTCATCTTCCTGCAGACACCCTTAATCTCTTAAAATTATTTCTAATCTCTTTAAGGACGAACAAGAATCGCTACCGAAATAAAAAACTTGGTGAATTCTTCAATCGCTTTCACAATTATGAAGAACTCATTTCGGAGATAGAATCAAGGATTGATGGAGAGGCACAGATAAGGGATAGCGCCTCTTTGGAATTGTATAAGATAAGAATGAAAAAGAAAAGAACAATAAATGAAATTAAGAGGCTCCTTAAGGAACTACTTGATTTAAGGCCCTATCTCTTTACGGAATTGAACATCGTGGAAAGGGTAGGTAGATATGTCCTCCCCGTAAAGGCAAATTTTAAAAATGAACTCAAAGGAATTGTCCATTCCTATTCAAACTCAAGGGAGACCGTATTCATTGAACCTATGGAGACGACCCCCCTGAGCGCTGAACTTGGGGAATTGGAAAGGATGGAAGAAGAGGAGATAATTTCAATCCTGAAGGAAATTACTAAGATGGTGAAGGAACGTCGTGATGACATAGAATCAGACCTTGATTATGCTGCCGAACTTGACCTCCTCTTTGCCAAGGTCAATTATGCAAAGCGCTATAACTGCTCAAGGCCTTTATTCGGCGACCATTTAGATATCAAAAATGGCTACCATCCATTACTCAAGCATCTGAAGGATAATGTCGTGCCTTTAAATATGAAATTACCACCGGATAAAAGGGTTTTATTGATCTCTGGTCCAAATGCCGGTGGCAAAACAGTCGTTCTAAAGACGGTTGGACTTCTGGCACTTATGGCAAGATGTGGACTATATATCCCAGCCGATGAGGGAACCGTCCTGCCTTTCTTTAGTGAAATCTATGCGGATATTGGTGATGAACAGAGCCTTGAATCAGACCTTTCTACATTTGCCGGGCATATCAGGCATATCAAGGAGGCACTGAACGCCAAAGGCCAAAAGAACCTTGTGCTCCTTGATGAATTGATGAACCAGACCTCAGTTGAAGAGGGCTCAGCCCTTGCCTCAGCAATAATGGAGGAACTATCAGAAAAAGGTAATATTGTCCTGGCAACGACCCATAATGAGAGCTTGAAGATATTTGTGAGTAAAAGGGAAGATATGCTCAATGGGGGGATGGAATTCACCGATAGACCAACATATAGATTGATTTTGGGTATTCCTCAGCCGAGTAATGCAATAAGACTTGCCGAGAAGATGGGAATCAATGGCAGGCTTCTTGAGCGGGCGAGGAGTTATCTTGATACCCAAAAGGCATCCTTGAATGAACTATTTGAAAACCTTGCAAGGGAATTAAAGGGTGTTGAAGAAGAGCGAGCAAGGCTTAATGAGTTAATTAAGGATTATGAGACAAAACTCAAAGAACTGGAAATGAGAAGAAGAGAGGAATTCGCCCAACTGCGGAATAGGTTCCACAATGAGATGGTTAAGGCAAAGAGGCGCATAGATGAGTTGATAATGAGACTCAAAAAGGAAGGGGCAAGGCCTGAGATTGTTAAGGAATCCCGCGAATTCTTTGACCAGGAGTTAAAAAAGGGAGAACCCAGCAAGCCCTATCATCCCGAACTCGGGGAAGTGGTCAGGATAAAGGGCTCAAATAAGCCGGGTCAGGTCCTGGCCGTCCATCAAGGAAGATACAAAATCAGTTTCGGCAATATCTACTTCTGGGCAAGACCCGAGGAGATTGAACCCGAAAAAGGCAATGGTTGAGCGAGATAAGATTGACGAAATCGTCAGAAGAACCGATATTGTTGATTTGATCTCTCAATATATTCAATTGAAGAAGGTGGGTAAGAATTATCGGGCATTATGCCCATTCCATTCGGAAAGGGAGCCTTCTTTTTATGTAAATCCAGAGAAACAGATCTACTATTGCTTTGGCTGTAAAAAGGGTGGCAATGTAATAAGTTTCTTGATGGACTATGAGCACCTTGACTTTCCCGATGCCTTAAAGAGACTCGCCCGAAACTTAGGGATTGAAATTGATACCACAAAGAATTTAAAATATAAGGAGTTATACGAGGTGAACGAATGTGCCTCACAATTCTACTCTTTGGCGCTTAGTAAAGAAGTTGGCAAACGCGGGCAGAATTACTTAAAAGAGAGAAGGATAGACCTGGCGAAGATAAAGGACTTCCGCCTTGGCTTTGCCCCGAGCTCCGGTGGTTTAATAACATTTATGAGACAGAAAGGTATTGGCATTGAACGTCTAAACCAGGCTGGACTAATATCACAGAATCGGGAGATATTCCATGATAGAATAATCTTTCCCATATTCAACCTCTCCGGCCGGATAATCGGCTTTGGTGGTCGGGGTATCGATGACTACATCCAGCCCAAGTATCTCAATTCACCCGAGACCCCAATCTTTAAAAAGGGGGAAATACTTTATGGTCTATATCAGGCAAAGGAATCAATGAGGGCAAGAAACGAGGCAATCTTGGTGGAAGGCTATTTTGACCTCTTGAGTCTATATCAACATGGAATTACAAATATCTGTGCCCCCTTAGGAACTGCCCTTACCGAAAGTCAGGTTCTGCTCATATCCCGGTATGTAAAGAAGGCAAATCTTCTATTTGACCGCGACCCTTCGGGAGTAAAGGCGGCGCTACGAGCAATCGGACTATTAATCAATGCGCAGGTTGATGTATATGTAACGGTCCTACCTGAAGGATATGACCCAGACAGTTTCATTAAAGAAAAAGGCCCTCAGGAATTGAATAGACTTTTTGGCTCGGCCACTGACTTCTTCACATTCTATAAGGATTCTGTAAAGGTAGATAGTGTTGAGGCCGAGATTTCTCTAATCCGGGATTTAATTGAAATAATCAGTAAGATTCAGGACCCGCTCCGCTTTGACCGCTACTTGAGGCACGCGGCAAGAATCTTTGAACTCTCTCCCGAGATGATTCTTAAACAAATAAAGAAAAAAGATCTCTCCGAAAAGACAGAAACAAAGCAGAGGGTCTCACCTCAGGAAAAGGTACTTATGCTTATCTTTAATAACCTCCAGTATTTACAAAGGGCAAAAGAAATCCTGCAACCCGAAGAATTCTCTGATGAAAGGGTAAAAAGGGTCTATGAACTCCTTATAAAAGACGAAACATTTAACATCGCTGATTTGTCTAAATATATGATTGAAGAAGGATTAAGGGAGAAGATTCTTGCCTGTTTGATCAGAGAAGATAGGTTATCCGAGGATGATTTCGTAAAGGCGTTAAATCAATATAAAAATAGTCTAAAGC
>CBFGJQ010000021.1:0-6254 GCA_965649095.1 Caldifarciminota bacterium
ATAACAAGCGGATCGGTCTATTAAAAAAGGATGAGTATCTCTTCGATTTAATCTTACCCGAACTGGCATTTGAGAAACTCACAAGGGTAAATAAAATAATTATTCAGCCTGAAGAGGTTAATAACGCCTTAAAAGAGAAGAAGGTCGACGCCCTTTATCTCCTTGAACCTTACCGAAGCCTTCTCCTCCATCTGGGCGATACCGTGCTGGCTGAGGGTTTCATCTACAAATACATTATGAGCACCACCCCCTACCTTGCGATTGTGATGCGCAAGAGTTTTGTTGAGGAAAACCGAACCGCAGCCTTCAGACTGAAGAACGCGCTTGATGGGGTCCTGGGATTTTTGAGGGTTCATCCTGAGGTCGGAAAGTCAGTTTTAATAAAGATCAATGACCTGCCCCAGGATGAGGTATTCTTCTCAAACATCCGTATGCCCGAATATAATCGCCTCACTGAGGTTGAATTTAAGAATGTAGAGAATTACCAATCCCTTTTGGTTCGGAGAGGGATTGGCACCTGTGGAATGAAACCGCAGGAATTCTTCTTTGCGAAGACCGATTTCAAACACTGATTCCGGTCGTGCTAAACGGGGAGCCAGCGGTGCCCTGAATCCGCCAAAAAAAGTGGCGGATGACCCGAAATCCGCTAATGCGGGGTTGAATGCCCTCTTGAGCCTTTTTATTCAGGGGCAACAGGAAGATAACAAGAACGATGAGGTTCGGGTCTTACAAAGGTGGAGTCTACAAACCCCGTCAGGTCCGGAAGGAAGCAGCGGTAAGGAGATGAACACTGGTTGTAAGGGTGCCTGGGCTGAGTTCACTTATCTTTCTGTTCCTGAATAAGATGGCGAAGGGGGTGCACGACCGGATATAAGGTGGAGAAGAAGTAATAGGGATAGTATGGCACATCGCGTCATATCTTTAAAATATCGGCCTCAGGACTTTGATGAATTAACCGGGCAGGAACATATTATCCGGTCCCTAAAGGGTGCACTAAAGAGTGGCTCAATCGGGCATGCCTTTCTCTTTGCCGGGCCGAGGGGTGTCGGTAAGACGACAATGGCAAGGATATTTGCCAAGAGCCTCAACTGCATAAATGGACCAACGATCCATCCCTGTCAGGAGTGTCAGGCGTGTAAAGAGATTACTAAAAGCCGAAGCGTGGATGTGATTGAGATTGACGGGGCATCAAACCGCGGGATTGATGAGATAAGAAATCTCAGAGAGGGTATAAAGTATTCACCGCTTCATAGCCGGTATAAGGTATATATAATTGACGAGGTCCATATGCTCACCTCTGAGGCATTCAATGCCCTTTTAAAGACCCTTGAAGAGCCACCGGTAAATGTCGTCTTTATTCTTGCCACAACAAACCCGGCAAAGATTCCGGCGACAATCCTTTCCCGGTGTCAGCGCTTTATATTCAAGAGACTTTCAATCTCAGAGATTACAGAGAGGCTTAAAAAGATTGCGGAAAAAGAGGGGATAAGAATTACGGAGAGGGCATTATATTACCTTGCCCTAAGGGCCGATGGCTCGATTAGGGATGGAGAGAGTATCCTTGAACAGTTATCCTCATTTGTGGAAGGTGAGATAACCGAGGAGGATGTCTTCAAGATGACCGGCCTTTTGGCAAACGATTTCTACCTTGACCTCCTTAAAAGGATTTCTCAGAATGACCTCAGGGGAATGATTGAGGAATTGAATAGGGCGGTTGAGAACGGAGCCGACCCCTTAGAAATCTATCGTGGTCTGGTTGGATTCTTAAGGAAGGCAATGCTCATCCATCTCGGACTAAAACAGGATTTCGTTGACTCCTCCAACGAAGAGATTGAGTTGTTGAGGTCAATAGGTCTCAATATCTCCCATATTATAAATATGCTTGAGACCTCATTAAAATTTGAAGATATGATAAAGAGGTCAATCAACCCAAGGATTGCGATTGAACTCCTCTTTACCCAATTGGTTTCAAGTCCAAAGCCAGAGATAGAAAGCCAGAACATTAAAGAATCAACCACCCTTTCAAGGGAAAGTTTAGTCTCTACTATTGCCCAAAAGAGTCCCAGACTTGCGGCAATAATCCACCAGACCGAGGTTATCCAAAGAGGGGATGTTATTACCTTGAATGTGAAGAATGAGTTTCAAAAAAGGGAACTGCTCAGACACCAGCCCCTCCTTGAAGATATTATTCAGAAGTCTTCGGGCAGAAAATGGAGTATAGATATCCAGATGCCTGAATTGCCTAAAAAAGAGGATAGCATCATTCAGACAATAAAGACAATGTTTGATGGAGAAGAGGTTCGGTGAAGGACTTTTTTAAAGAGGCAATAAAATTACAGGAGCGCCTGCGCGAGGAATTGCAGAAGATTAAAGTAGAGGGTAGTGCCGGTGGTGGTATGGTGAGGATTGAGATGGATGGCGAGCAGAATGTTCTATCGGTAAAGATTGACCCCCAGGTCATAGAAGAAAAGGATATTGCGATGCTGGAGGACTTGATTGTGGCCGCATTCAATGATGCAAGGAATAAAATTCAGGAGAAGGCACAGGAGAGTTTGAAATCGATAACCGGTCTTCCTCTTAGATTCTAAATACTACACCCTAATCCCACGGTCAATAAATAAATGGCGCTTTATCTTCTGGGTTGTGGTCTTTGGGAATTCTTCCTCCCGGATTTCAAATCTCGTTATTCTCTTATAAATCGGAAGCCCCGTATTGACCTTCTCTATCTCCCCTCTCAATAACAAACGGATATCTTCCTCAGAAAGTTTGATGTTTTTTGAGATGCTATACTCCTCAAGTTTTTCATAGTGGGGATAAATAAGGGCGCAGACCTCCTCCTTTTTTGTCTTGGGGTCAATCCGGGGAACGACGAGCACCTCCTTAATCCACATACTTTTTAAAAGCAACTCCTCCAATTCTTCGGGATAGATATTCTTGCCGGTCTGGGTCACAATAACACTCTTTTTCCGGCCCGTGATATATAAATAGCCATCCCGGTCAAGATAGCCCAAATCGCCAGTATATAACCAGTTATCTTTTAAGACCTCATCAGTTGCCTCTTTATCATTGTAGTATCCAAGCATTACATTCGGACCCCGAACAACAATCTCGCCGATCCCATCTTTATCGGGTTCGGCTATCTTCACCTCAACATCGGGGATTGGTATTCCTACCGAGGCATTTTTAACCCTGTTCGGGGGGTTAACCGAAATTACCGGTGATGCCTCAGTCAGACCAT
The DNA here is from genome assembly GCA_965649095.1 of Caldifarciminota bacterium. GTDB lineage: Bacteria > Hydrothermota > Tepidihabitantia > SM23-42 > JAOAFX01 > JBDRWI01. Next base: position 3,239 of record CBFGJQ010000021.1, read on the forward strand.
AACCCTGAACAATTGGGATTCCTATAAGCTCAAGCCCCTTTGCAACCCTTTCCGGCAGTGCCGCCCCACCCGATACCGCCAGTCTCAAATTCCCGAGTCCCATCTCTTCTCTTATCCGGGCAAAGAGCGGTCTTCTTAAGAATTTAAAGACCGAACCAATACCGCTTATGGCTCCAAATGCGAGTCTTACTGAGAGTGGCGCACTGGCAAGTCTTCTCTGAACGCCGGCAAGGAATTTTTCAAAGAGTAAGGGAACTGCAATGAGGCATCTAACATTTGCCTCTTTCATTGTCCTGAGCAATTCATTTGGTCTCAAACTCGGCGGATAATAGATTGTTACTCCCTTAGAAAGTGGATAGAGAAATCCACAGGTTGCCTCAAATGTATGGTGCATTGGGATGATTGAGACCATTGTATCATCAGGGTAAACAGGGATAACCTGAGAGATAGATTTTATATTGCTGATAATATTTCTATGGCTGAGCATTACTGCCTTTGCGCTTCCGGTTGTGCCTGAGGTAAATATTAACACCGCAAGGGAATCGGGACTACCCCCCTTTTTTATTCCAATCCCCGAAGGTAAATTATTAAACTCATCCATTCTTATAATAAATTGAAGACCCTTCAACTCTCCCTTTATTCCCTCAATCTTATAAAGGTAATTCTCCGAACTCACCACACCGCGGGCATTGCTCTCCCTGAGGATGTGGAGCAATTCCCCTTCCGTCAATAGGGGGTCAAGGGGAACACAGACACCGCCTGCCCTCAATATACCCAAATATCCAATTCCCCATTCGGGTCGGTTTTCACCGATTACCGCAAAAGACTCCCCCTTCTTAAGCCCGAGCTTCTCAAGATAACCTGCCAGTCTATTGACCGTATCCTTTAATTGGCGGTATGTATATGTCGTATTACCCTTTTTGAATGCCAACTTATCAGGATATTTTTTTACCGGCTCTTCAAGGACCTCATCCAGGGTTTCCATTTCCCGCTCCAATTTTTGAGATATTATCTTTCCCCTTCTTTATAAGAATCGGAACGAGTTCATCTATTGAATGCCTCTCCCGCAAAAGGAAGAATTCAATCAAGATTGGCAGGTTAATACCACAGATGATATTTAAGTCTCTATTCTCCTTCATCAAATTCAAACAGGAGATGGCACAACTTCCCCCCGGGAGATCAACAAAGATTATCACCTTCTGGGAATCCCGGGGTAATTTCTCTTTTATCAATTGAGTTAAAGATTCACAGGATAGGTTCGCATTACTTATTACCTCCACCATCTTTTGCTTTCCAAGTATTCTTTCCGCAGCATCAAGTAATGCTCGGGCAAAATCCCCGTGTCCGATGATTATCCCTTTAATCATAACCAGCCCCCCTTTGCCTCTTCTCTCTTTTTTCACAACTATTCAATATCCTCATCAAAATGGACACTTGGCACCTCTTTTTTTGATAAAACCTTCTTCAATTCGCGGTCATACTCCCTTGCCGCATCTATACCGCGTAAACTTAGGAGATAGTTCATCGCCACAACCTCGGCGATGACCGAGATATTCTTACCCGGGGTAAGGGGTATTAGAATATAGGGGATCTTTACTCCGAGGATGCTCTTTTCCTGACGCTTAAGGCCGAGCCGGTCATACTCACCCTTTGCCTCATCCCAGAAGACAAGCTCAATTATTACCTCAATCCTCTTGCGCAGGCGGACTGACTTTACTCCAAAGATTCTGAAGATATCAATTATTCCTACCCCTCTTATCTCAAGATGGTGGCGCAGTTTTTCGCTCTTTTCGGCGCCGGTGCCGATGAGCATCTCACCCCTTCTTACAATCTTTACTAAATCATCAGCAACCAGACGATGACCCCGCTCAATTAAATCAAGGGCACACTCGCTCTTACCCGAACCGGGCTTACCAATGAAGAGGACACCGACCCCATATATATCCATCAATGTTCCCTGGATGAACTTGGTTGGGGCAAGTTTGTAATCAAGGTATGTTGAGAGGGCATGGATAAATGGGGTAGTTGATAATGGAGTGCGGAAGATAGGAATATTTCTCTTTTCCGCCTCCCTGACCAGTACTTTATCAATCTTTAACTTTTTTGTTACAATGACACAGGGGGTGCCAAGCTTCATCACCGTGGCAATTCTCCGGTTTTTTACATTCTCACTCAGGGTCTTGAGATAACTTGTCTCGGTCTTTCCAATAATCATAATCCTATCACTCAGGAAATATCCGGTATAGCCAGCAAGGGCAAGGCCGGGTCTGAATATGTCATAGGTCGTAATCCTTCTCTCTTTTAAATATTCCTGCCCGGTTACTATCTCAAGGGAAAAGTCCTTCTTCTTTTCGTTGTATAATACTTCTGCCGTTATGCTATTCATCTCCTCTTTGTCTTTGCCGCAATCCTTCTTCTCGCTTTGAACCTTTCTTCATATTTCTGGAGTTGCCTTTCTGCCTTTTTTACAATCTCATTTATTCCCTGATACAGATCATTTGTCTTTACCTTGCTGGTAATTGTGGAGTGTTTAACCGAGAGGCTTATTTCCACGATACTCAATGATTTATCCTTTTCTAAGACCAGATGCCCATCAATGATATGGTGTGAGAATCTTCTCAATTTATTCAACTTCTTTCCCGCATAGGCAGTCAGGGCATCGGTCAACTTAAAGTTTCTTGCTGAAATAGTTAGGTTCATAAGCCTCCTTTGCTTCCCACCAACGGGGTTTCTATGCTATATTATATTCATTTTTAGAATTTTGTGAAGACCCAAGATATATCAAGAGTAATATTTAGAGGCCGTGCCCCAATTCAAAAATTTGCCAATTTGTAGGCGGTTTGGTTTATCAAACCTTATTAAACTTCATCCCTTTTTAATTCTTCTGTTGCCCTAATGCGACCGCAACCGGGGTTATGACACAGCCTCTTTAGTTTTTGCTAAATTGTAGTTGCCTGATTCAGCAGGCTCTTTTATTACCTTTATAAATGTAACAGTTTAGTTTCTTCCAAAAACC